>JAQWCT010000006.1 GCA_028705785.1 Sulfurospirillaceae bacterium
CAGGTTCTTTTATAGTCGCCATTTCAGCCTTAGTAGCCGTTGGTGGAGGCTCACTAACTGTTCCTTATTTGGGTGGGCAAAATGTAGATCTTAAAAAAGCCATTGGTACATCAGCCGCTATTGGTTTTCATCTTTCTATCGCAGGAACCGTTGGTTATATCGTCAACGGATGGGACGAGGGTTTTTCATCTTCAAGTATGTCGGCGGGTTTCGTGCATTTACCTGCAGTAGTGCTTATTTCATTGGTGAGTTTTTTTACAGCACCTTATGGTGCAAAAGTAGCCCATAAGCTTCCTGTTGCTAAACTTAAAAAAGTTTTTGCGCTTTTACTGATGATACTGAGCATTAAAATGCTTACATCCATTTTATGAAAAAAATCGCAGCGATTGATATAGGATTGAAGCGCATAGGCGTGGCACTATGTCTTTCTTCTACAATTGTTTCTCCACAAGAAGCCATTTTACGGAAAAATCGTGACCAAGCAGCCCGTGATGTGGATATTTTTTTACAGGAATGGAGCATAGAGCTTTTGGTGGTGGGACTTCCTAAAAATGGAAGTAGCAGTGAAGAGATGGAGCGAAGAATTAAACACTTTGTGGGTTTGTTGAAATTTGATGGAGAGATAGCCTATCAAGATGAGTATGGTTCAAGCATAGAAGCTAAAGAGATGATGCAAGGCGTAGTTCGCCAAAGAAGAGATGGTAGAATTGACTCGATGGCGGCAAAAGTAATCTTGGAGCGATATTTGGACGCGCAAAAGGAGACATCATGGGCGGATTAGAAACGGCTGAAATTATTGGTACAGTTGCTTTTGCGCTCAGTGGTTTTTATGTGGCGGTTAAAGATAAGCTCGACCTTTTGGGGATTTTTATAGCCTCTTTTTTAACAGCGCTTGGTGGTGGACTTGTCCGCGATATGATAGCAGATCGTGCTCCTTACACTTTTACGCATATGTTGCCCTCAATCTTGGTAATTACTGTGATTTTCGTAAGTATTCTTCTTAAATTACACGAAAAAAGTGAGATAGAAAAGAAGCTTTATTTTATCATCAGTGATACTTTAGGGTTGGTTTCCTTTTCGATTTCTGGCGCTTTGGTTGGCTTACATGTAGGGTTTAATTTTTTTGGTGTTATTCTTTTAGCATTGCTTACCGCAGTTGGTGGTGGCGTTATGCGTGATATTTTATTGAACCGTGTGCCCATTCTTCTAACGAGTGAATTTTATGGGAGTGTATCGCTTTTAGTGGGGGCTATTTTATTTGGACTTCACCAATGGGATATAATAGGCTTTGTGCCTTTGATGATTGTTTTTGCATTGGGTGTTGCTTTGCGCTTGGTGGCGTATTATAAATCTTGGCAATTGCCAAAAATTGGATAGGAGTTTTAAAATGAATCATGAAATGATGGATAAAACATTTGTGTTAAATACATATGCTCGCAACTATGTGAACTTTAAACATGGCATTAATGCGACACTTTTTGATGAAAATGGTAGGGATTATATCGATTTTACCAGTGGCATTGGTGTGGTAAGTGTAGGACATGGCAATCAAAGACTTGCTGATGCGATAAGCGAACAAGCCCGTAATCTTATCCATACTTCCAATCTTTATTTTATAGAACCACAAGCAAAATTAGCTCAAAAAATCAATGAACTAGTCGGTTTTGAAGTCGGTGTATTTTTTGGGAATTCTGGGGCAGAAGCCAATGAGGGTGCTATCAAGCTCGCACGCAAATATGGCGAGAAAAAGTTTGACAATAAAAAATACAAAATTTTAACCCTTGAACACTCTTTTCATGGACGAACCCTTACGACGGTTAAAGCAACAGGACAAGAGAGTTTTCACAAAAGCTTTTTTGAGCCTTATCCAGAAGGCTTTGCGTATGTCAAAACGATTGATGAGCTTTATGACGCGGTTGATGATGCGACTGTTGCAGTCATGTTGGAGTTAGTACAAGGTGAGGGTGGTGTCAAGGCATTTGAAAAGCAAGCGATTCAAAAATTAGCGGCGTTTTTAAAAGAAAAAGAGGTTCTCCTTATCATCGATGAAGTACAAAGTGGCGTGTTTAGAAGTGGAGAATTTTTGGCTACTTCATTGTACGACATCGAACCAGACATCATCACGCTAGCTAAAGGATTGGCTGGTGGTGTGCCTATTGGTGCGGTGATTACAAAGCATAAAGATATTTTTGAAGCAGGTGACCATGGCAGCACTTTTGGAGGCAATTTTCTCTCCACGCGTGCTGGGCTTGAGGCATTGGATATTTTGGTAGGCTATAAAGAGAGCGGTATGTTAGATGAGGCACTTATTTATTTTGAGCAAAAATTACGCTCTTTGCTTGAGTCTTTTCCAACTCTTTTTGAAAGTGTCGAGGGTCTTGGTCTTATGCGAGGTGTTCGTTGTAGAAGTGCTGATATATTAGCGAGTATTATTGCCAAAGCATTTGAAAATGGTGTTTTAGTTTTAAAAGCAGGTAAAAATACGCTTCGCTTTTTACCACCATTAACTATCAGTAAAGAAGAAATTGATGAGGGCTTTAAGAGGTTGACGAGTGCTTGCAAAACCCTTTAGTGAGTATATGTACGATTGGCTTTATGGGGATGATGGGTATTATACTCATCATCGCACCATTGGCAAGGAAGGTGATTTTTATACCGCGGTCAGTACGAGTATGTTTTTTGGTGGGAGTATCGCTAAACGCCTTTTAGATACGATAGAAAGTGGTTTTTTATCTCCAACTTGTAGCGTTGTAGAAATCGGTGCGCATAAAGGCTATTTACTAGCTGACATCGTTCAATTTATCTATACGCTCAAACCTTCTTTGTTAGAGACACTCTCGTTTGTCATCGTAGAACCCTTTGAGGAAAATAGAAATACCCAAAAAGCCTATTTTGAAGAAGCTTTTGGAGATGCGATAAAACTCTTACATGTAAAGAATTTGGAAGAGCTTTTTCTTCAAGAAGCTTTTTTTGTCGCCAATGAAATTTTTGATGCGTTTCCTTGTGAAGTCATTAAAGACCATGAAATGCTGATGGTTGAGGATAATCGTCTTTTTTTTGTCACCATGGATGAAAAGACCAAAAGTCTAGCGGACAGATATGCTATCACCAAAGGTGAGGTCCCTGTGGGATATGAGTTGTTTGCTGAACAAATGGTGAAAAGCTGTCAAAAGTTTGAATTTGTTTCATTTGATTATGGTGATAAAAATGCGAGAAATGATTTTTCATTAAGAGTATATGCCGAGCATAAAGTCTATCCTTTCTTTGCCTTGAGCGATATGGTTGAGGATGAAAAACTCAGAGAAAAAAGTAATTTCAATACATTTTTTGGTAAAAGCGATATCACTTATGATGTTAATTTTTCGCATCTCATAGGGGCATTTGAACAAAATGGGGTAAAAATACATCGGTATAGTTCACAGATGAGTGCTTTGGTAGCTTTTGGTTTGATAGAGTTGCTTGATATGCTGTATCAAAAGAGTTCTAAAGCGCAGTATGAAAAAGAAGCCAATCGTGCCAAAACGCTTATTGACCCTTCCTTTATGGGAGAGCGCTTCAAAATGGTATGTTTTCGCAAAGAGGAAAAATAATGAAATTAACTATTAATGGTGAAATCCAACAAACAATTTCAAAAACAATCCAAGAGCTTTTGCTGGAGCTAGGCATAGAAGATAAAGTCATGGCAGCTGCTGTAAATATGAATGTGGTGAAAAAAGATGTCTGGGATAGTTTTCAATTAAACGAAAATGACAGAGTAGAATTTTTACAGTTCGTGGGTGGTGGATGATTAGTGAGAGAGTTGTCTGGTACTTTTTTTTCCTTCAACAACGGCTACAGCAATTGCAAAGCCACCCTCATGGGTAATAGACAAAGCAGTACCCGTGATAGCATAAGCATCAATTAGTTTTTGTGAGAGCGTAAAATAAGGGGCATTCAAGGCATCTTTGTGGATTTGAATATCAAAGAAACTGCACTCAGAAGATATACCAAGACCTAAAGCTTTTGAAATGGCTTCCTTTGCGGCATAAAATCCAGCGGCAGTAGAATCGTTTTTAACGAGTAAGATTTCTTCTTGGGAAAGGTATTTTTGGAGCGCCTTGTCACCAAAGCGCTCTTGTAGCTTTTGTATTCTTTCTATACTAACAATATCTATACCAATCATTGAACCACGAAGTCAGTGAAGTAGATGTTCCTAACTTGTCCATCAGACAAGCTTTCATTAATTTTTTCTAGGACTTCATCTTTGAGTTTATCTTTACCTTTAAGGGTACTAATTTCTTCAAATGTTTTGGAAGAAAATGTTCTAATGATGATATCACGGATAAGAGATTTTTTATTGTTCATCTCAATGGTCATTTTTGGATCAGCCAGCTCTAAGTCAACAACCACTTTTAAGTAACGGTTGCCACTTTCACTGAGCAAGTTGACGGTAAACGATGCCAAAGGATACATTGGTCCAATAGCGAGATGGTCCGTTGATTTTTTACTTTTCTTTTTATCCGCAGTTGCTTTTGTATCTGTTTGGCTTGTTTCAGTAGCTCCTGCTTTTGCAGGCTCTTCATGACTTCCAAGTAAGAAAAAAGCAGCAGCTCCACCACCTAAAAGCAAGACGACTAAAAGGGCTATAACGATGATGAGAACCATGTTTCCTTTAGGTTTTTTCTCAATAGCGACTTCATCTCCATCAGGTTTTTTTCCTGCCATAACGATTCCTTTTCTTTACATGTAATATATCTGCTTGTATATCGTTCAATTGAACGAAAATTTTACATCCACTCGATTAATTTTGAGACTTCATCGATATTAAAACATTTTAATCCATTAATCGGCTCCAATGGAAGAGATGGAACAATGGCTTTTTCAAAATGTTGCGATTTTGCCTCTTTGAGTCTAAGGTCTAAGTTAAAAATGTCTCGCACATCGCCGATAAGAGAAACTTCACCAATAAAAACCGTATCTTTGCTAATAGGACGATTGCGATAACTGCTGATAATGGCGGCGATAATGGCTAAATCTGCCGATGTTTCAGTGATTTTGATGCCACCTGCGATATTGATATAGACATCGTATTGGTTAAACGGTAGGTCGAGTTTACGCTCCAAAAGGGCTAAAAGCATCGTTAAGCGATTGAGTTCATATCCTGTGGCACTGCGTTTGGGGTTGGGATAGCCACTATCACTCACTAAGGCTTGTACTTCAAGAACGATAGGGCGGCTGCCTTCCATCAAAACGGTAATGGCAGATCCCGCTTGGGCGACACCTCTGGTAAAAAACTTTTTAGAGATATCTTTGGCGCTTACTAGTCCATTTTTAGTCATCTCAAAGATACCCACTTCACTGGTTGCTCCAAAACGATTTTTAAATCCACGAAGTAATCGCAGTTCCCTTGAAGAATCACCCTCAAAATAAAGTACCGTATCGACCATATGTTCTAAAACTCTAGGTCCTGCGATAGAGCCTTCTTTGGTGATATGCCCAATGATAAAAATGGCGATATTTCGCTCTTTCCCAAATCGCATCAATTCAAAAGTAATCTCACGCACTTGTGAGACACTGCCTGGGGCAGAGGCGACTTTTTCACTGTAAATGGTTTGAATAGAGTCGATAATCAACACATCAAACGCATGTTTTTCTAATTCTTTAAAGATGATGTCTAGTCTAATTTCAGATAAAAGATAAAGTTCTGGGTAATTGCTATCAACGCGATTGGCGCGCAGTTTGATTTGTCCTGAAGACTCTTCTCCACTGACATAAAGTACTTTTTTACCTTCTTTTGCAAGGTTTCCTGCTATCTTTAACAAAAGTGTAGATTTTCCCACCCCTGGGCTTCCCCCAATAAGGGTGAGACTTCCACCAACGATGCCTCCACCTAGGACTAAATCAAGCTCAACATCACCTGAACTATAGCGTTCTATCTTATCATACGCCACTTCGGTAATAGGGATGGCTCCCGTGAGCGAAGAGGAGGATATGGGATTGGAGTTGGTTTCTTTAAGTACTTCTATCTGCTTTTCACTAAGCTCCATATACTCATCCCATGCACCACAATTAGGACATTTTCCTAACCATTTAGCGCTTTGATGACCACAAGCTTGGCACTCAAAGAGGACTTGCTTTTTAGCCATTATGGTTGACAAAAATAGCGTTTAAAATAGTATCGATATATTCATCCGCATTAAAAGGAATTAAGTCATCTCTACCCTCACCCACACCAATATAGATGATAGGCAGTTTAAGGGCCTTGGCAATTCCAAAGAGTGAACCACCTTTGGCTGTACCATCAAGTTTAGTGATAATGATCGCATCAATGCCAATAATGTCATTAAAAGCCAGAGCTTGATTGATAGCAGAGTTACCTTGTGTTCCATCTAAAATAAGAATTTTACGATGTGGCGCTCCACTAAGGGCCTTATCACAAATGCGTACGATTTTTTTCAACTCATTGGCAAGGTTGACTTGGTTGTGAAGACGACCTGCCGTATCGATGATAACATGGTCGATTTTTTTGGCAATGGCTGAGTTAATCGTATCGTAGGCTACCGCGGAGGGATCGTGTCCTTGTTGCGTGTAGATGATGCCGACATCAATTTTTTCTGCCCAACTTTTTAATTGCTCAATGGCAGCAGCTCTAAAAGTATCCGCAGCGCCTAAAAGGACACTTTTGTTCTCTTTTTTGTAGTTGTGCGCAAGTTTAGCAATCGTTGTCGTCTTCCCGGCACCGTTGACCCCGATGATAAGGTCGACAAAGGGTTGATGGATAGTATCGGTTGGTGGAATAGTATCGTATAAAAAGTAGGCTTTTAAAACGCGTTTGACATCTGCTTTTTCAACATTTGAAGAGGGTGGAAGATAGTAAATAATCTCTTCTACAAGCTCGTAGGGAATGTCTGATTCTAAGAGAATTTCTTCTAGGAGTGTTTTGTCTATTTTCTCGACTTTTTCTGGCAAAATCTCTTTAATGGCGCCTAGTGTTTTACTGAGTCCTTTAGTAATAAAACTAAACATTTAGAGTACTTTTTTGATATCAGAATCTATCATCTCTTCGGGAATAGCACCCACATAATGGGTTGAGTATTTACCATTTTTATCATATAAAAACATCAAAGGAATATTCTTAACACCACCGACACTTTGTGCAAATTTAAAATTTTCAGGACTATTGGTGATAATGAAATTGGCGTTATTATATTTGGCAAAATTCGCAATTTCTTCGTTAGATTTGTTTTCTTCTAAAAGGACACTAATGATGACAAATTTGTCTTTGTATTTTTCTTGGAGATTATTGAGATGAGGAATTTCAGCTTTACAAGGAGGACACCATGTGGCAAAAAAATTGACAAGAACCACTTTATCTTCAAAGCCAGAAAAGGTAAATCCTTTTTCAATAGGTGTGACGATAATCTCTTTACCATTGATATCTTTAAGTGTTATTTTTTCATTTTTGACTTCATCTTTCATAATGGTTGCTTTACTTTCGCCTTTCTTTTTTTCAGACGAACAACCTCCTAAAAGCAGTAAAGAAAGTGATAAAAAAGCGGTTAGCAAAAGCTTCATTGAGTAATCCTTTTTAGGGTAAAAAAATGATATAAAGGATATTATTATATTGAAATAAGGCTTAAAGTGATAGCAATGGAAAAAATTAAGTTTCAAAACAAATCAGAATTTCGTCATCACAGCAAAGAAAAGCTTACAAAATTACACAATACTTATTCAAAAGATAAGAGGGTGACGCAAGAGATTTTAGAGCGGCTTAAAAAGCTCAAAATTCGCTCTTTGCTACTGTATATTTCTCTTGAAATAGAAGTTGATATGCGTAAAATCATCACGGTATGTCGAAGAAAATATAAGGTCTTTGTCCCATTTATGGAAGGCGTCAGCTTCAAAGTGGTAAAATATAGACTGCCTTTATACACAAAAAGATTTAATATCAAAGAGCCTCAAAACTCTTTTGCGATTAAGCCTAAAATTGATTTAGCAATAGTGCCTATCATCGGGGTGGATGGGGCATTTAAAAGAATTGGTTTTGGAAAAGGGATGTATGATCGATTTTTCGAGTCACTCTCTTTCAAACCAACGGTATGGTTTGTTCAACGAGAAATGTGTTTTACGCAAACCATTTTATCTGAGCAACACGATATTGAAGCCGATATTTATTTAACCCCTTACAAAACTATGATTAAAAGAGGGACAAATGGTTTTAGAGTCACTAGCAGTCGGTGCCGCAGTAGTAAGCGGTGCTGCGGGGTTCATCATCGCCAAAAAGATGGAAGCGGCAAATTATGAGATACATGTAGCTCAAGCAAGAGCCAAAGCAAAAGCCATAGAGCACGAAGCGGAGTTGATTTTAAGCAATAGCAATATTAAAGTCAAAGAGGCAGAATTAGAAGCAAAAAGGCGTTATGACGATAGAACGATGACGCTTAAAAAAGAACATTCTGACAAGATGTTAGAATTAGAGAAAAAAGATAGAAATTTTAAAGACGAGTTCAAAAAAATCACCAAAGAGCGAGAAGATATTCAACTGATTCAAAACAATGCTACGGTACTTTTTGAAGAAGGTAAGCAACTTAAAGATGAGTATACTGAAAAAGTAAGAGAAGCCTTGGTTGTTCTGGAACGCTCAGCAGGTCTTACACAAAATGAAGCGAAAGAGATAGTTTTAAGTAAAGTGGAAGAACAGTCTCGCGCCGATATCGCGCATATGGTTAGACGAATGGAAGAAGAAGCTAAACAAGATGCTAAAAGGCGTGTGAATTATATTTTAGCACAAGCGACAACGCGTTTTGCGGGAGAGTTTGCAGCAGAGCGACTTATCAATGTGGTCAATATCAAAGATGACGAACTCAAAGGTCGAATCATTGGTAAAGAGGGAAGAAATATCAAAACACTTGAGATGTTGCTTGGTGTGGATATTATCATTGATGATACGCCTAATGCGATTATTTTGAGTAGTTTTAACCTTTACAGGAGAGCCATTGCAACAAAAGTAATCGAGCTTTTGGTACAAGATGGAAGAATTCAACCCGCAAGAATTGAGGGAATTTACGAGAAAGTCAGAGATGAGTTTGACCAAAGTTTGATTGAAGAGGGTGAAAATATCATCATCGATTTGGGTATTACTAAGGTGCATCCAGAATTAGTTAAATTGATTGGAAGACTCAAGTTTAGAGCGAGTTATGGACAAAATGCGTTGGGTCACTCATTGGAAGTGGCGCATTTAGCAGGTATTATCGCTGCTGAAACAGGTGGTGATGTACTCTTAGCAAGACGAGCGGGAATTTTACATGATATTGGTAAAGCCCTAACGCATGAAACTGCTGGTAGCCATGTTGATTTGGGCGCTGAGATTTGCCGAAGATATAAAGAACATGATGTTGTCATCAATGCGATTTTTGCGCATCATGGACACGAGGAACCAACTTCTGTAGAATCTGCTGCGGTATGTGCAGCCGATACACTCTCCGCTGCAAGACCAGGGGCAAGAAGAGAAGTGTTAGAGAGTTTCTTAAAACGAGTTCAAGACATCGAAGATATTGCTAAGAGTAAATCTGGCATCAAGCAAGTGTACGCAATTAACGCAGGTCGTGAAATCCGTGTTATCGCTAATGCAAAGCTTATCAATGATGATGAAGCGGTATTGCTCGCAAAAGAGATTGCGAAAGAGATTGAAGATAAAGTTCAATATCCTGGCGAAATTAAAGTTAATGTTATAAGGGAAGTTCGTGCAATTGATTTTGCGCGCTAATTTCCTTTACATGTAGAGGTGAAAGCCTCTACAATTCTCCTTTTGATGATAGGTAATTATGTCAATGCGTTATAACTTCTCCCTCCTTTTTAATGAACTCAAAGCTTACAAAAAAGAGTTGATTTTCGCCAACATCATCGCCTTTTTTGCCGTTGTAGTGAGCACGCCTGTACCTCTTTTGATGCCCATGCTCGTAGATGAAATATTGTTACACAAAGAAGGATGGGTTGTTGGGTGTGTGGATTTTTTCTTCGGTGCTTCGAATCAGCCTTACATGTACATCATTATGGTACTTATTGTTGTATTGATTTTACGATTTTTATTTTATATCCTCAATTATCAGCAAACAAAACTTTTTACCATTGTCTCTAAAAATATTGCCCTTAAAATCAGAGAAGACCTGTTAAATCACCTAAGCCGCGTAAGAATGAATGAATTTGAGTTTTTTGGCTCAGGCAAAGCATCTTCTTTACTGGTCGTAGATGTGGAAACCATCGATAACTTTTTCGGTGTTTTTGTCAGTCGCCTTATCATTTCTATTTTTACGATTTTTGGTGTGGGTACGGTTTTACTGTTTATTCATTGGCAACTAGCACTTTTTATACTTATCCTTAATCCGATTGTGATTGTTTTTACAACAAAACTTGCCAAAAAAGTATCGCTACTGAAAAAAGAGCAAAACAAAGCCTATGAAGTATTTCAAGATACACTTAGTGAAACGCTTGATCTTTTTGTACAGATTCGCTCTACCAATAAAGAACAACTATTTTTTGGCAAAGTCATGGAATGTGCAAGAGAGATGAAAAAAAGTTCTATTCTTTTTGGATACAAGAGTGATGGAGCAAGTCGACTTTCCTTTTTAGTTTTTTTGGGTGGATTTGAAATCTTTCGTGCAGCGAGTATCTTTGTGGTGGCTTATTCTGATCTTAGCATTGGGCTCATGTTGGCAATTTTTGGATATCTTTGGGTCATGATGACGCCTATCCAAGATATTTTAAATATTCAATACGCTTATCACAATGCTCAAAAAGCACTTGATCGTATCAATACTATTTTTGATTTACAAACAGAAGAAAAACCTTTACATGTAAGCAATCCTTTTGCCCAAAATTGGACCAATTCTATTGAGGTAAAGAATCTAAGTTTTAGTTATGATGGGGTAAAAGAAGTCTTAAATGGCATCAATCTTTCGATTCCAAAA
The DNA here is from genome assembly GCA_028705785.1 of Sulfurospirillaceae bacterium. Classification (GTDB taxonomy): domain Bacteria; phylum Campylobacterota; class Campylobacteria; order Campylobacterales; family Sulfurospirillaceae; genus Sulfurospirillum. Next base: position 10,947 of record JAQWCT010000006.1, read on the forward strand.
GGTTCTAAAGTAGCTATTATTGGGGCGAGTGGAAGTGGAAAAACAACTTTAGCCCATCTTTTGGTGGGACTTTATCCTCTTGAAAATGGTGAGATTTTTTTTGATGGAATTCCTGTTAAAGATATAGGTTTGGATGTTGTAAGAGAAAATCTTTTCTTAGTATTGCAAAATCCACAACTTTTTAACGCCTCCATTGCTCAAAATTTACTGATAGATGCTACAATAGATGCAAAGCTTATTCATCAAGCCTTGAAAATTGCGCAATTGGATCATTTTGTATCAGAGTTAGAAGAGGGTTTAGAGACACAAATCGGTAAGCACGGTATGAAACTCTCAGGAGGGCAAAGGCAACGCTTGTCCATAGCTAGAATGGTGATTCAAAATCCTAACATCGTTATTTTAGATGAGTCTACTTCAGCCCTTGATGTCCATACCGAATCAAAGTTATTTCATGAGCTTGAAGCGTATTTGGAAGGTAAAACGACGATTATCATTGCGCATAGGCTGAGTACGATTAAAAAGGCTGATTATATTTATGTGCTGGATAAAGGCGTGATTGTTGAGAGTGGTACCCACGAAGAGTTGATGAACAAAGAGGGTGCTTTTTTCAGTTATGTGATAAAAAGCCAAGAATAGGAGAAACAAAGATGTTTAAGAAAATGCTATACAGTTTAATCATAGGTTTTATGGTGACTACCCTAGCATATGGTTCCGCAGAAGAAAAGGTGCTAGATTCGTCAAATTCTTTGAAAAATATGCTCAGAGATTCTAAGGCAATTCCACTTAAAGTTTTTCAAAGTGCTCAAGCTATTGCCATTTTCCCAGGTACTCTCGAAATTAGTATGTTCCTAGGTGGGAAATCAGGTAATGGTGTCATGGTTGTGCGAAAAGCAAATGGGGCGTGGAGTTCTCCCTTGTTTGTCAAACTCGGTGGTGCTGGATTTGGTTTACAGTTAGGCGTTGAAAAAAAAGATATTTTAATGGTATTTAAGAGTAAAGACAGTGTTAAAAAAATGATGGGTGAAAAAATTACACTAGGTGTTGATGCCTCTGTCGCAGTAGGCCCTGCTGGGGAGAGTGTTGGGAAAGGCAGTGAGCTTGACTTTAAATCGGAAATTTATACTTATACCAAAACAGAAGGTTTATTTGTAGGTTTTTCACTTGATGGTTCCGTCATGAGTCATGATTTTGACCAAAATGTTGAACTTTATGGCAACGACATTTCACCTGAACAAATTGTAGAATCAGATGACTTAATCTCTTCGTATGCCGTAGATGAGTTTTTGAAAACAATTCAAATGATTACAGAATAAGGATTTTCTTGGAAGATATTATCAATTCGCTCTCAACTTATGGCTATATTATTTTATTTGCATACTCTTTTGGTGGTGGCATGGTGGCGATTATCGCTGCGGGAGTTTTGTCATATGCAGGGAAAATGGATTTAACAACTTCAATAGCAGTTGCATTTATGGCTAATGTGATGGGAAGTTCATTACTTTTTTATATGGGACGATACAATAAAAGTGCCTTGATGCCTTATATTAAAGCGCATCGAAGAAAGCTAGCTTTAGGCCATATATTGATGAAAAAGCAAGGTGATAAAATCATCTTTTTTCAAAAATTTATCTATGGTCTTAAAACCATTGTGCCTATGACTATTGGTTTAACCAAATACCCTCAGATGAAATTTCATCTACTCAACGCTATCTCAGCAGCACTTTGGGCGATAAGCCTTGGTGTCGGTAGCTATATGGCTGGAGAAGCTTTGATGAGCATTGCGGCATATTTTTCGCAAAATCCATTGCTTACACCTATAATACTCTTGACGATTCTAGGACTTCTTTGGTTCTATTTGCAAAAGGTTACAAAGAAGAAAAGTCGCTAAAAGATAACATTACTGATTTGGAGCATTTTTTGCTCAAACCTGCTCATTAATTCATTGTAAACTTGGCGAGAATGGCTGATAGTACAGATGATATTTTTCATAGTAACTCCTTTTTATTCATTATTGTAATAAAAATAGAATTTACGCTATAATAATATTTCAAAATGAAATAAAATATAGCAAAAAGGAGTTTTTATGCCAAATATATTTGAAGTTTTACATAAAATTAAAGATATTCTCTCCAAAGAAGTAGGCGAACGCAAGGTTTTCGACAAAGATGTTGCTGAAGCTTTAAATATCAATCAGCTCACTTTAGCCACAATGAAAAATAGAGAAAAAATTCCTTATAAAGAGATACTAGAGTTTTGTGCTAAACGCAAGATATCGATTAACTGGCTTTTGTTTGACCAAATCGTTGAAAGTCTTCAAGCTGAAACCGATAAATTTGCAAGAATTCACTATTTTCGTGACATCTATGCTTCCGCTGGTGGTGGCGCTCTCAATGAAGATGAAGAGAGTGAAATGATGGTTTTAGATGAAGAGATTGTAGATAAACTCGGAGGAGTGGGAACAATTAAGCATATCCAAGCGATTAATGTTTTAGGCGACTCGATGGAACCTACTTTGTATAGTGGTGATGTCGTTTTCATTAATAAAGAGTATGTCAATGCGCTAAAATCTGGTATCTATGTCGTTTCAACGCCAGCAGGGCTTTTTATCAAACGACTACAACTTCAATCAAGCGGTATGGTGGCTTTGGTCTCAGACAATGAATCTTATAGCCCAGAATTTGTCAATGCTCAAGATGTGACGGTCATAGGAAAAGTCGTAGGAAAGTTATCAGCGAATGTTTGAGCGGTAGATAAACCGCTCAAACGATGAGAGGTTAGAGTTTATCTTTGATTTCTATCGTCGTGATTTTGTCATTTTGTTTGATGCTATCTAAAACTTTAAAACTCTCTTTGTCTTCTTTTTCGATACCTCCAAAAACAGTATGAACACCATCGAGATGAGGTGTTGATGCAAAACAGATAAAGAATTGACTTCCACCAGTATTTGGACCAGCATGTGCCATGGAGAGTGTACCTTTGACATGCTTGTGTTTGTTTTGTTTACATTCACATGCTATCGACCAACCAGGTCCTCCTGTTCCTCTCCCATTTGGGCAACCACCTTGTGCCATAAAGCCTGCGATAACTCTGTGAAAGTTAAGACCATCATAAAATTTATCATTGGCTAATGTTGCGAAGTTTGCCACTGTAATAGGCGTTTCTTCAGGATAAAGCTTGATAGTAATGTCGCCTTTTTCTGTTTTGACGATGGCATATTGAAATGCAGCTAATTGTTCTGCGGTGTAGTCGTATGTTTTAAGTTTTCCCATGATTGACCTTTTCTTTTTAATTTGAGAGAATTATAGCAAATAGAGCTTACATGTAAGACTTTTTTTCGTCTAATTTGTCGTACATTGCTAGCATATTAATGTAGTGAAGATGCAGTGAAACATCAATCAAATACGCTTTACCTTGGATGATTTGTAAAGCTTTTTCAACAATAGTTTTAGTATAAACATCCCACAAAGCATGCTCATATTCTTCCCAAAGAAGATTTTGTTCTTGCATACGAAGAAGTTCAACGATAAGATGACCCATCTTGTTTTCGCCATATTCTAACAACTCTAAAGCCTCATCAGTATTTCCTGTGAGGAGATGGATTTGCGCTTTGAACTCAAGCATCGTGAAGTTATTTTCAAAGATAACGCCGATGTATTTTTCCATGTTGAGTGATTCTTCAAGGGGTTGGATGACTTCAAGTATCTCTTGTGGGTCATAGCCTTGAAAATTTAAAATCATATCACGAATGAATTTACCACTATTTTTATTGTTATAGACTAAATCATCGATAGGATAGACTTCTGAAATACTAGGGATGAGCATTTGACACGAATAAAATCCAAGATAAGTGTATTCTCGCAGATAGAGTTCTTTACCCATAGCTTTGACAATATCTTCTAAAAATTGATATTCATCCATACTTCCTTCTCCGATATACTGCCATGGAGAAAACATAAAATCCTTAGTTGACTTCAAAAATCCAAATCCCATTTTGCCGTTAGAATCGATAAAATGTGATTCTAAATTTGAGCTATTTTCAACTATGTTCATATCAAAAGTAGGAACTTCAAAAGCATCCAAATTATCCAATCCTCGCCCTTGCATGAGTTCACTCATCGTGCGCTCCAACGAGACTTCCAAGATAGGGTGTGCTCCAAATGAAACAAACAAGGTGGCATTTTGAGGATTGATGAGTGAGATGGCAGTTACTGGATATTTTCCACCCAAAGAGGCATCCAATACTTCGACAATAAACCCAAAGGAGCGAAGCGTGGTAAGGTCTTGATAGAGTTTTGGAAAAGAGCGAATCAGTGCATCAGGATAAGAGGGTAGGGCATAGCCATTTTTAATAATTTCTATTTTGGCATAGCGCTCAAAAATCTCACTTAGTGCCTGTACTTTTGCTTCATTTGGGGTGTTGCCACTGGCTAGTCCATTGCTGACATAAAGGTTACTCAAGATGTTAAGCGGGATATAGACTTTTTCGCCACTAAAGCATTTTTGAAAGGGCAATGATACAACTTTATCTTCATAGTCACTGTTAAAATCGATTAAATCTTCATGCGAAAGTTCGCCGCAAACATCGTAAATCTTAAGCAATTCATCACTAAGATAATCACCTCCAAGCTCAAAAGCAACTTGGTCTGGATAGTAAAGACGAGAGGGAAGATGGAAATCGATAAAAAAATTATTGGTTTGAAGTCGCTCTATATATTCACCCAGTGCACTGGCATTGGAGGCTTCTAAAAGTGAGCCTTTACCATTTGAATAGATATGATTGGGCGCTTCAACTGATGTGAGATTGATCGAATAACAATGGGGAAGTGGATGTTTTTCTTGTGAAAACGAGATGCCACAGTTTAATTCACTTAAGATAGTGTGCATTTTTAAAATGGACTCTTCTAGTGGGGCACTTTTAGAGAGCAGATTCATTGAGTATCCCTTAAGAAAAGTTTAAAAGTGCGTGATTGTATCTCAATAGCCCTAGTTTGTCAATTTTGACTTGAACCACAAAATGGCGTAAAATATGATTTATATAAAAAAGGTACATAAAGGATTAAAATGATTATTTATATTCACGGATTTGGCTCAAGTGGTGAGGCGACCAAAGCACAGATATTTCGAGAGTTTTGTGAAGAAAAACAGATACGCTATATCGCTCCGTCTCTTCCCAATATTCCCGATTTAGCGCTTAAAACACTAAGTGAATTGATAGAGTCTTATGAAGTAAATGAAAAAGTTTACCTCATTGGCGCTTCTTTAGGAGGATATTATGCAATGTATCTTTCAGACAAATATGATTTGCCAACCGTTTTGATAAACCCTGCCATAACCCCTTTTGAAACGCTCAAGCGAGCTTTGGGTAATGGCATTAATTATTATGACAATAGCACATATGAATGGAATGAATCACATCTTGACATGCTCATCAATTATGAAATAGAAGACCCACAAATGGAAAACTTTTTTCTGTTACTCCAAAAAGGCGATGAACTTTTGGATTATGAAGAAGCGATTGAAAAATTGCCAGAAGCACAAACCGTTGTCGAAGAAGGTGGAACGCATGGATTTGAGGGAATTGAGCGCTATTTTGACAAGATAGAATTATTTTTTAAAGGGCGATAGCGCAAAATATATCAAAATGAAATATTTTGAATTAATTTTATCAAGCATTTTTAGAATATATTCGTAATAAATTTTTATCTCCACTTTAACTCCTTTTGAAAGTACTTTCTAAAAGCTTTAAAGCAATAGTGTTTAAGTACTTTAGCGTGCAATGTAATAAAAATGTAACATATTTATCATAGATTTTCACATCCAACACACAACAAAAAAAGGAGTTTTTATAATGACTAAGTCACGTTTATCTTTTATGGCGATCCTTGCGGTTACGACAGTTTCTGTGTTTACGGGGTGCGGTAGTGATAGTTCTACAACCGCTTCTGTTACTAATTTTATATTCAGTAACATTTCAGTTCCTACGACTGAAGCTGAAAAAAGTACTTATAAGGCTTCAGATAAAATTACCGTTAATGGTAAAGATTATGCCTTAGAATACAATACACTTGCGAGAACTGGTGATACCGGTGGGGCAAGCAGTACAGAAGTTTTTGGTCTTGTTAAAAATGTTAATGAGCAACCCATCACTATTGATGGAAAAAGCTGGGTTTGTGAAAATGGTGGTGCTAATGATAATTTAGGAAGTGGTCCAGATCACACATCTATCATCAAAGCTGCCAATGGTAAGCTTTATATGACAACGCAGTTTGAATGTCCTGTTGGTGCTAATTATAGTATGGAAGTTGCCCAAGATTCAACTACAGGTAAGCTGACAGCTAAAAAAGAGACGATGAAATATATCTCAACAAAAGATTATCATGGTAGTTGGGTACATTGTGCTGGCTCAGTCTCGCCATGGAATACACACTTGGGTAGCGAAGAGTATGAACCCGATGCTTCACTTGTTAATGCAACCAGTGGTTATATTTTAAAAAGTGATGGAGTGACTATTGACGCTGGTAATTATTATAACCAAATGAATCTCTATTTTGGTGACCAAAAACTTGCTAACCCATATTACTATGGATGGACTCCTGAAATTTCATATGATGCTAATGGGCAACCAACATTTGTCAAACATTATGCACTTGGCAGATTTGCACATGAATTAGCGTATGTCATGCCAGATAGTAAAACCGTATATCAAACCGATGATGGTACAAACTGTATCCTTTCAATGTTTGTCGCAGATACTGCAAAAGATTTGAGCGCAGGTACTTTATATGTTGCAAAATGGAATCAAACAAGTGGAACTGGAGCTGGGGCGGCTGATATTAAATGGATCAATGCAGGTCATGCTACGGATGCGGAAATTAAAGCATTTGTTGACGCTAAACATGTCTTCTCAGATATATTTGATATGGAAGCGTTGAGCGCTGATAAAACGATTGGTAGTGGTTCTGGTGTTTGTAGTACAGGCTATACCTCAACGAATGCCAATGCAGCAGGTGTTCATGAATGTTTAAAAGTAAAATCAGGCATGGAAAAAATTGCTTCAAGACTTGAAACAAGAAGATATGCAGGTGTACTTGGAGCAACGACTGAATTTAGAAAAGAAGAGGGTATTGCTTTTAATCCTGATACCAATAAATTATACATAGCAATGAGTGATATCTCCAATGGTATGTTAGATAATGACCCTAAAAAAGACTTAGGCGGAAATAACGATATTCGTTTGGCTAAAAATAGCTGTGGTGCTGTTTATCAATCAGATGTTGTAGCGAATGTAAAAGACACTAGCGCTAACGCTATTAACAGTAGCTATGTTGTTTCCAATATGTCAGGTCTTGTTGCTGGCACACCAAAAACATACACAGACACGGCATTAGCAACGAATACCTGTGATGTAGAAGGTATTGCAAGCCCAGATAATATCACCTATCTTCCTGGAAAAAATTCACTTGTTATAGGCGAAGATACATCTGGTCACCAAAACGATATGATCTGGTCATATGACACTGTAAAAGGCACATTGACAAGAATTTTCACCACGCCATACGGTTCTGAGACAACATCACCATACTGGTATCCTAATATCAATAATTTTGGATATTTGATGACAGTTATTCAGCACCCATATGGAGAGTCTGATCAAAGTAAAGCGCCTAGCGACGCCTCTAAGGCGAATTATGTTGGCGTTATACAAGGCTTCCCAGCATTAGATAAATAATCTGCTTTACCTATGCTTGCCTCAAATTTAGTTGCTTGAGGCAAGCATTATATTTTTAGGAAAAACAAATGAAACAGATAAACTTAATAGTTTTAACATTATTATTAATCCTCCTCACAGGTTGTGGTGGTGGCGGTGGTTCTGCCAGCACAGATACAGAAATCAACACGCTTGATATTGATATAAAAAGTAAAATATTACTTAACCACTCCGCTTATGTAACATCTCAATGCTATACAAAAACCATAGACGAACACAACCAAACACATAATCCTTGTTACTCATGTCATAGAGAGTCTATTGAGCCAAATTATGTCAATGATGAAAGTGTCCAAGAGATTAACTCTTTTCCTGCATATGCAACAACGAATCATTGGAAAAATTTATTTTTAGATAAAAGAGCTCTTGTGGCAAAAATAACCAATAGTGAAATTGATACATACATTGCACAAGATAATTATAAAAATAGCGATGGCACAATTATACTTGCAAATAAATTAAACACTATAGCATCAAAATGGGATGTTAATAATAATGCTAAATGGGATGGATACACACCAGATTGTCACTTTAATTTTGATAACGAAGGTTTTGATAAAGATTTAAATGGCACGCTAACAGGTTGGAGAGCCTTTGCATATTACCCATTTTTGGGCACATTTTGGCCAACCAATGGCAGTACGGATGATGTCATAATCAGATTACCAGAAATGTTTCAAAAAGATGTAAATGGAAACTTTGATAAAGAGACTTATAAAATAAACCTTTTTATTGTTGAGTCGTTAATCAAGAAAAAAGATATTGAGATAACACCTATAAGTGAGGTTCAGTTTAATATTGATTTAGATGGTGATGGTGTTATTGGCACTGCTTCAAAAATAAAATATACCTATGATGCTAATAAATCATTCTCAATGAGTTATGCTGGTTTAGCAAAACAAGCATTAACCGATGGTACAACGAATTTGGCTGGTGGACTATTTCCAACGGGAACAGAGTTTTTACATTCTGTGCGCTATATTGATACCTCAACCAATCCTGTAGGCATGGCAAAAAGAATGAAAGAACTTCGATACAGCAAAAAAAACACATGGCTTGGGTACGAGAAGTTAGCCATCATTGCCGCAGGTGTTGTTAAAGAGAAATTGTTTGACCCCGATGCCTTAGAGACATTTGAAGGCGATGCAGAAACAGGTCTTACCGCAAGAGGTGGTTGGGTATATCAAGGATTTATTGAAGATAAAGATGGGGAGCTTAGACCTCAAAGTTACGAAGAGACACTCTACTGTATGGGTTGCCATGGAGGTATAGGGGCTACGACTGATACTATTTTTGCTTTTCCTCGAAAATTTGAAAAACCAAATTTAAATGATGGTTGGTATCATTGGAGTAAAAAAGGACTAGTGGGAATTCTTGAGCCTAAAAACAGTGATGGACTTTTCGAGTATTCAAATTATTTGAAAAATAATGGTGCTGGAGATGAATTTAGAGGGAATGATGAAGTATTTGCTAAATTCTTCGATGCAGAAGGAAAACTTAAAAACGATGAGGCATCAAAAATAAATCAAGATATTTCTTATTTGCTGTTGCCAACGCAAGAAAGAGCTAGAAGCCTCAATAAAGCTTATCAAATCACAGTCAAAGAACAGAGTTTCTTGTACGGTAGAGATACGCTTTTAGGACCAGCTAATAATGTCAACCAGCAGGTCACGCAGAATTCATCAACGCAACTTAGCATTCTCAAATAGATATTAAAAACTTAATATCTATTTGATGTTGAGTTATTTAGATGCTTTGTAATAATTTTTTTATATAAAAAGGTCATATACTCATGTTGCAATTTCGATTGAAAAAGTATCGTTCAAGAAAAGCATTTACGCTCATGGAACTCATGATTGTCATCATTATTCTAGGCTTATTAGCCTCATTAATTATGCCAAACTTAATTGGGAAAGGTGAACAAGCCAAGCAAAAATTGGTCTGTGTTCAAATGAAAACCATTGCCGAATCCATAAAAATGTTTAAGATTGAACAAGGTAATTATCCATCAACAGAGCTTGGCCTAGAGGCTTTAGTACAAAATCCAGACTCAAATAAATATACAAACTACCCAAAAGGTGGCTATTTAGATTCTAAAAATCCACCCAAAGATCCATGGAAGAACAACTATATTTATGCCTTATCCGATACAGGATTTGAACTGGTTTCACTAGGAGCAGATGGTAAAGAAGGTGGCATTGACGAAAATAAAGACATTATTTTTTCTCAATGCTCAGAATAAAAAGAGGCTTTACGCTTTTTGAATTACTTATTGTCATTGTGATAATAACGAGTTCCTACCTGCTCGTTATTCCTTTTTTGAGCCAAAATAAAGTACAGCCATTTGAGTTTAAAAAGCTAAAAAATTATCTTGTGGCAATGAATCCATCTGGCAAGGTAACACTTATTTGCATTAAAGAGTGTCAAGAATGTTATATTTTTATGGGCAATGAAAAAATTAAAACAGATGCCATAAAAGGCAATGTCGTTTCTTATAGTTTTGTCAATGGGCATTTTGAAGAGCTTGAATTTTTCGCACCAAAATATTTTGAACCACATGAAAAGATATGTTTTAAATACCAAGTGGATTCTTCAAACAATCTTGGGGATGAACTATTAGCAAACTATCAAGATGCATTTTACTATTTTTCACCTTATTTTAATGAAACGATGATGTACAAAGAGTTATCTGAAGCACAGAACCATTATAAAGAACTTCTAGGCAAATTAAAGGATTAGGGCTTGATTTTTAGATACAGCGGATACGATAAAAATGGTGCAAAAATAAAATCCAAAATTGAAGCAACCAGTGTTGAGGAAGTAAAAATAAAATTACGCTCAAGCGAAATTGCCTATATATCGATATCAGAAGAATTGGCACCTCTATTGAGTTGGAGCTTTTTTAAAAGAAAAAATACTTTACCTTTTTATGATCTTTCAATTATCAGCAGAGATTTAAGCATCTATATAAAATCAGGCATATCCATAGTCAATGCTATCAAACTTGCCTTAAATCAATACAAAACAAATAAAAAACATGTACTTTTTTTTAAAAGTATTGCCACTTTTTTAAGTGAAGGAAAAAACTTTTTTCAAGCCTTAGAGTTACAAAATGTCTATGACCTTCCCTCCTTTTTTAAACAGTCTATTAAAGTCTCAGAAAATGGCGGCATTTTAGGAGAAGTACTTTTAGAGCTCAGTGTTTTTCTTAAAGAACAAGACAAAATCAATAAACAAATTAAAAATGCTTTTGCATACCCTATGTTTATTTTTACAGTTTCTATTTTTATTGTTGTATTTATGATGAGTTTTGTTGTACCAAAAATCACATCAATCTTTGAAGAACTCCATCAAGACATGCCTGCTATTACTCAATTTGTTATTGATAGTGGAGACTTTTTTTCAAAACATTGGCTATTGGCTTTAGAACTTTTAATACTTGTTTACGCAGTTTTTACAATTGCCAAAAAAATCAATCCAATTTTTGAGACTTTTGTTGATAGAATGAAACTAAAAGCACCTTTATTTGGAAGTATTCTTTACAAAAACGAAATGGGTAGATTTGCTTATGTTGCCCACATCTTGATAAAATCGGGAGTACCTTTTGCAAAAACCATCAACCTATCAGCAAAGATTTTAAATAATCTCCACTTAAAAGCCATCTTTGAAGATGCATCCAAAAGAGTTGTAGAAGGAGATAAACTCTCAAATGCTCTCTATAAATCATCAAAAAATATTGATTCATCATTTATTCAAGCCATTGCACTAGGCGAAGAGACAAGCCAAACGAGCCAAATGCTTGAAAATATATCACAGCTTTATTTTGAAGAAAACAAAGATAAAACGACGGTTCTTCTTTCTCTTTTGGAACCGGCTTTAATGCTGATGGTTGGACTTATCGTAGGGTTTATTGTTACAGCGATGCTACTTCCTATCTTTTCTATCAATATTGGTGCCTAAGAATGAAAAAAGGTGTTGCTTTATTGATTACCATCCTCATACTAGCTATCTTTTCTGTACTTGTTCTCAAAAGCTTTTCAATTAGCACTCAAGTTGTGAATCAAAATAATGAAATAAGATTACTTTCTCAGAGCAATAGATTGCTTGAAGACTCAAAAAAAATCGTTAAAAACACATTGAAAGATATCAATTCTACCGAAGCATATGCGATTTTATTTTCAGAGCCTTTTGTTATTGCAAATAAAAATTTTACACTTACTTTTACATTTTCTCCCGTTGAAAATGGATTAAACATCAATAGCCTCCTTCAAAATTCAAAACGCAATGAAGAGTCTATTTTAGTTTTTGAAACTATCTTAAGTACTTACAATGTCCAAAATATCCAATTCTTTGTAGATTTAATTTTAGATACTATTGATGAGGATGTGGATGAAAGATCCTATGGTTCAGAAATCATCTTAAAAGACACTTTTTTTACAAACTCAAAAATATATTCACAAAAGCACTTTGATAAAATCATCGATTACTATGCACAAGTAAAAGATGCTAAAAATATCTACAAGGTAGATTGGGGTAAATATATAAGATTTGATGAAGATGCTATTGATGTTAATTTTGCATCTATTGAACTTTTAAAAATCTTACTCTCAAATCCTTACATCAATGACGCCTTTAAAAAAACATATTATGAGAATTACGATGATTTAAAGATTGATGAAGATAAACAAGCATTCTTAAATAATCTCAATCTTACATTTACAACATCGCGCATTTTGGTAAAAGTAGCCTTTGATGACTTGATAAAAAAGGTCAATTTTAAGTTTATTTACGACAAAAAAGCGAATACTATAGAAAACATCAAGTATGGTTTTGGAGAAAATAGTGATTCTTAATAAGCGCAATAACAATGGAAAAACAATGGAAAACAGAAAAGATGTCGTATTTATCACTAAAGACATCGTGCCTATTCTTACACGAAAAAGCGACATCATCCTTTCGCCAGAGTTTTACTGGGTTATCAAAAAAAAGTTGCACATTAAACATCTATGGCAAGTAAAAAAAATATGCCCTTCCCTATTCGATGGTATGCTAAGCGAGGGCGACTACGAGTATCGTGTCATTAAAACGGAGGAGGCTTTTTTAATATTTGCTTACGATAGTGGCTATATTCTCAATCATCTGAAAAAAATGGGAATAAATACTGATTTTATCGATACGATACACTTTGCGCAAAATGAGTTAGCACAAAATAGTGTTTATCGCGTTGGGGATAAGATGCTTATTGCAAAGAATGGTATTTTTATGCTACTTCCAAAAGCGCTCGTAAGCATCGAAGGTATCGAAATAAAACATGCCAACTTTGAACGACTTTCGAGCATTAAAATCTCTCTTGATAAATACAATCTCTTAATTGATAAAAAAAGCTTTAAGCTAATCGTCATATCCTTGATACTCTATAGCAGTTTTCTTTTCTTTGAAATATTACAGCATCACAATAACCTTACAAAAATTCATAATATGCAAAATGAACTTTATCAAACCTATCACCTTCCACCCACATCATGGCAAATTGCTTCAATCAAAAAAAAGCTTTTGAGCAAACACCTTGAACAAACAACGCTAAGGGATACGATACAGCAAGTATTTGAAACGCCATTGGCTAAAGGCGACTTTTTTATAAGCCTTTACTTTGAAAAAAAAGAAATTGCTTTTACTATCTCTTTAAAAGAGCTCGAAGAAGCCGAAAAGATTAAAAAGAATTTATCACATCTCTTTACACTCAAAAGCGCAAAAATTCAAAATAACAGTTTTGTTGGGGAGCTTATTCGTGAATAAAGTACACCCTATCTTTATTATCTTACTGCTTTTTATTGTGACAATTTCTTTACATGTAAAGAAAAATTCTTTAGAGAAATCTTTGACTGTTGAAAATAGACTTCTTACAAATCTTGAAGTTGAACTAAGAGAGATTGATGAACTCAAAACAAAATGGCTTGATTCTCCAAAGAAACTAGACTTACTGTTACAAAACCCTTCTTTTGAGGGATTATCAATCAAACGAGACGATTTAAAGGATACATCCATCATAAAAATAGAAAACTTAACGCCTTCAGGGCTTAAATTGTTAATCAATAAACTTCTTAACAGTTATATTAATATCAAAAAGTTGTCCATTCAAAAAGCTGACAAACAAATTTCAATAATCGTTGAGATAGAAAAATGAAAAAATTAAACTATTTTTTCATTTTTTTATTTTTTATGTTTGCGCTCATCTTCTTTTTACCTCATAAAAATTTATTGTTTCTATCGGAATCCCTTTTATCAAAAAATCAAATTAATATCTCGCAAGAGCTGATAAACAAAAAGTTATTTGGGCTTGAAATTATCAATAGTGAAATCTCTTATGATGGGGTAAAAGCAGGCAATATTAACAATATTACACTCAATGTTCTTGGAATTTATAACAAACTCACCATCAATGAAGCCATCATTGATACCAAGAGTTTTAATTCTATCCCTAAAAATATTAAGTTATTTGAAGCGAGCTATACTCTCTTTTCGCCCAATACAATAGAATTTTACTCTGAAAGTGACTTAGGCATCATGAAAGGCTACATCAACTTAATCAATCAAAAACTTATTTTAGAGCTTCATCCAAGTAAAGAGGCAACCACACACTATGGCACGATTTTAAAGTTTTTTAAAGTACAACAAGAGGGTCTTTATACCTATGAAAAAAATATTAAACTCTATTAGGCACATAACCCCTTATGTGGGTGCGCTACTTTTAGCAAAATTTATAAGCGTTCTATTGATGCTTTTTTTGCCTGATATTTACAATGAAAAAAATATTTCGACAAACGCAACTATGGAATTTAGAAATTATAAAGTTGACGAAGCTTTTGGGTTCCGTGCAAGACAACAAGAAGAGACAATGCAAGTTAAAGATAGCTCACATCATTTAAAAGATTTCCTCTTGAAAGCTATCTATAGAAGCGCTGATGGTGGTTATGTGCTTGTTGTCAATAAAGCTTCACAAGAAGCCGTTGTTCTTGCAAAAGAGGAAACTTATCAAAATTATACATTAACGCATATTTTTGCAACATATGTTATTTTCACAAAAAATGGTGTCAATTACAATTTAAAATTATTTGGAGACAACCCTAATGACACGGTGGAAATGAAATCTTCTACCTCCAAAAATTCTCTAAGTGTCCCAAAATCTGATGTGCTCAAATATGCTACAGATATTGATGCCATATGGAAAAATATCACAATCCAAGAAGTCATAAAGGATGGTCAAATTACTGGTTTTGAAATACGCGATGTAAAAGAAAAGTCTGCCTTTGGTCAGTTAGGATTGAAAGCAAAAGATATTATCACTAAAGTTAATGGGGAACCTTTAAACAGTTATGCGCAGGCATTCAAAATCTATAATGATATAGCATCATTTAATTATTTGGAAATTACGGTTATGAGAAATGGAAAAGAAAAGGATTTGGGTTATGAGATTAAATAAGTTTTGGATATTACTATGTTACTTTGTGCTGTCAGTACAAGTGTCCATCGCTGAAGAGCGAAAATCGGTTGATATAAACTTCAAAAACTTGGAAATAGAGAATTTTATTAAAATGACCTCTAAAATTTTAAATAAAAATATTATGATAACAACACCCGTGGAGGGAACGGTTGATTTTGTCTCTTCAAAGCCAGTTTATGCGGATGAGCTTCTCGATATTGTGCAATCGGTGCTTGCATCAAAAGGTTTTACACTGGTTGAAAATGATGTTTTCTTAGAGGTTGTTAAACTCTCAGAGGCTTCTAAATACAATTTACCTGTGGTCAAAATTGATAAAAACTATAAGCAAATGATTACACAGTCCATTAAACTTAAGAATGAAGATGCCACAGCACTTGCTACAAAAATCAAACATCTTGTTTCAAAATCTGGGCAGGTTGTTGTTTCAGCAGAAAACAATACTGTACTAATTACAGATTTTCCAGCCAATATTAAAACAATTGCTGAGATTATCGCTGTGATGGAAGATGGACAAGAAAAAGAAGTTGCGTTTGTAAAATTAAAAAATATTAAAGTGCAAAAGGCTTATGTTGAATTAGTCAAGATTGCTCAAAATGCATTTAATGCAAAAATACCCGACCAGCAAGTCAATGTTATGCAAAACATAGACGCTAACATGATTATTTTGGTTGGTTTATCAAAGCCCGTTAACAAACTAAAAGCTATCGTTGAACGATTTGATGAGCATGATGAAAAGACAAAGCAAGAGATGAAAATTATCACACTCAAAAATTCAGAAGCCAAAAATACTTTTAAATCTATTCAATTCATTGTACAAGCTAAACAATACCAGTCCAAAGAAGAAACACCTGTTGTTTCTGTCGATGAAGATACAAACTCTATCATTGCATTAGGGCCAAAAGATGCTATAGATGAGATAGAAATGATGATTGTTGAGCTTGATAAAGAAAAACAACAAGTTTATGTTCAAGCACAAATCATAGAAGTCAACGAAGATTTAACCAATAAGATAGGTGCAAAGTATGGTCTTCAAGCTGGTATGACAAATAGTGGTGGTATTTTTGGATTTGCTGCTAATACAGGACAATCAACTTTTGATGTTCTAGGAAGCGCTTCTGCCCTTGGTATAAAACTTGGTTCAAACATTAAAGAGGCTGTAGCATTAAGTGCTACTATTGATTTTCTAAAAACAAATTCTGCTATCAATGTCGTTTCAGAGCCATCACTTCTTTGTGTCAATAACAAAGAATCCTCTATTTATGTTGGTCAAACAAAATCTATTCAAACATCAAGCACTACCGCTGCTTCCACAACGAGCATTCCTGTTGTTACCGATTCTAGAGAAGATATAGGTTTAACACTCAAGATAAAACCACTTATTTCCAATGATAAAAAAGTCACCCTAGATATTTCGGTCATTCTTGAAGATGTTTCACAAACACAAACAACCAATGGTCAACCTGATACCTCCAAAAAACAGATAAAAACGGTTGCCCTTGTTAGAGATGGCGAAAATGTAATCATCGGTGGTCTCATCAAAGATAAAGTAGATAATACAGAATCAAAAGTACCACTTTTGGGTGACATCCCTTTAGTTGGATATGCCTTTAGACATAATGCAGATACAACAAGTAAAATCAATCTGGTAGTTATATTAACACCTTATGTTATCGAAGCGAGTAGCGATATGACGGCACTGCGAGAAAAACTCTCAAAGCTTGACATCATTAAAGCAAAAGCCTCTGAGCATTTTAAAAAAACGCTGGAAGAAAAAGTTCACAATGATAGTAACTAATACCATTCATCATCTTCATTTAAGTCCTTATGAACCTCAAGGAAGCGACATCAATGTTGCATTGAAACACTATGTTTTATTTGCTCAAGACACGCAAAATGATGTCTTTATAGCATTGCATCCTGAAAAACTCAATGAGTCATTTGATTATCTTTCCAAATTTTCTTTTACTTATGCCATAAAGTTTTTGGATGAAGATTCATTTGAAAAATTATACAACCAATTTTTAGAGCTTAAAACAGATAAAGCTATTGTAACCATGCAAGAAGAAGACGATACACAAAGTGATGATGATATTTCCTTAACAGAGTTTTTGAGAAACTCAAGCGACATCTTGACTTCCGAAGAATCTGCTCCTATTATCAAGTTTGTTAACG
>JAQWCT010000145.1 GCA_028705785.1 Sulfurospirillaceae bacterium
TCAAACGCTTCATCGTCAAGCCCACAAGGATGTTCAAGTTTGGGTTGCATGGTCATCAAATTGACGACATTGATGACACGCACTTTGAGGGAAGGAACCATTTTGCGTAAAATATCGACTGCACTTAGTGTCTCTAAGGTCGGCACATCGCCACAACATGCCATGATGACATCAGGCTCTTTGCCCTCATCATTACTTGCCCACTCCCAGATACCGATGCCTTTTTCACAATGCTTTATCGCCTCATCTATGCCAAGCCACTGCGCTTCGGGTTGTTTGCCTGCAACGATAACATTGATAGAATCACGACTTTTAAGACAGTGATCTCCGACCCACAAAAGCGTGTTGGCATCGGGTGGAAAATAGACATTGATGATGTGTGCTTTTTTATTGACCACCACATCGATGAAGCCAGGGTCTTGATGCGAAAAACCGTTATGGTCTTGTCGCCATACATGCGAAGTCAAGAGGTAGTTGAGCGAAGCGATGGGTTTGCGCCACGGGATCTCACGACTGGTGACTTTGAGCCACTTGGCATGTTGGTTAAACATCGAATCGATAATGTGGATAAACGCCTCATAACACGAGAAAAAGCCATGACGACCCGTGAGCAAATAGCCCTCCAACCAGCCTTGGCAGGTATGTTCGGAGAGGATTTCCATCACTCTACCATTTTGTGAGAGGTGGTCATCGGTATCATAATGCTCACCCATCCACACTCTATCAGTCACTTCAAGCACGGCACCTAGTCTGTTTGATGCAGTTTCATCGGGGCCAAAAACACGAAAGTTGTTCATGTTTTTAGCAATAACATCACGCAAGTATGTGCCCAACACTCTTGTGGATTCGGCATTAACCCCGCCATGCTCGTTCACTTCTACCGCATATTTTTTAAAATCAGGCAAATGCAAATCCTCTAGCAAAATGCCACCATTGGTATGTGGATTTGCCCCCATGCGGTGTTCTCCTTTTGGAGCAAGTTCTGCAAGGTCTGGGTTAAGCGTGCCGTCTTTATCAAAAAGCTCTTCGGGCTTATAACTTTTCATCCATGTTTCAAGGATTTTGATATGTTCAGTGTTCTTTTTAAATTCGCTCAAAGGCACTTGATGTGAACGCCAGTGACCCTCTGTTTTGAGTCCATCCACCTCTTTTGGCCCCGTCCAACCTTTTGGGCTACGCAAAATAATCAGTGGCCAACGAGGGCGTGTCATGTCGTTATTGACCCGTGCTTTATGCCAAATGGCTTTGATGTTGGCTATGGCTATATCTACTATCTCCGCCATCTTTTGGTGCATCATTTCAGGCTCATCGCCCTCCACAAAATAGGGCGTATAACCATACCCGATAAAAAGTTTTTCTAATTCATCATGACTAATACGCGCCAAAACCGTGGGATTGGCTATCTTGTAGCCATTAAGATGCAAGATAGGAAGCACCGCGCCATCGCGTTTTGGGTCTAAAAATTTGTTAGAATGCCACGCTGTAGCAAGAGGCCCTGTTTCAGCCTCTCCATCGCCCACCACGCAACATGCGATAAGTTCAGGATTGTCGAGCACGGCACCATAAGCATGAGAAACCACATAGCCCAACTCTCCGCCCTCATGCAAAGACCCCGGAGTTTGAGGTGCTACATGAGAGGGAATGCCTCCTGGGAAAGAAAACTGTTTAAAGAGTTTTTGCATTCCCGCTTCATCTTGTGAGATGTTGGGATAGACTTCACTATAAATGCCCTCAAGATAAGTATTTGCCACGATAGAGGGTCCACCATGACCAGGGCCTGCGAGAAAAAGCATCGTGAGTTCATCTTTTTTGATAACTCTATTCATATGAGCATAGATAAAATTCAACCCCGGAGTCGTTCCCCAATGCCCCAATAACCGTGGTTTGATATGCTTTAAAGCTAAGGGCTTTTTGAGCATGGGGTTATCTAGCAGATAAATCTGCCCTACGGAGAGATAATTAGCCGCACGCCAATAGGCATCTATGAGGTTGAGTTCCTTTGAGGAAAGGGGTGATTTGTTGAGGCTAGTTGACATTTTTGCTCCCATGATAGAGACTATTTTAAAAACTCCATTGTAACGAATTATAGTTAATTCTCAAGCAAAGCTTGGAAAAAGAGTTAGCTATAAACCAAAACCTGTTTGGCGGAGTTTTTAGAAAGAGGCTTTTCAATGATGTGAGCGTCTAATGTACGAAGAGTATCTTTTTCTTTTGCGGTGGCATCATGGGAAGCTGCTATGTAGTAACGGTTATACTTTATTAACGATTTGAGTGCTTTATTTTTACTGTTTTGTTTGAGAAAATATTTTAGATAAACGATTCCAGAGTTGAAAATACTGGTAGAAAAATCATAATCTATCAGTATTTTATCGACCTTATTACTCTTCACCCAATCTTCAAAAAATGCAGGTTTTGCAAAACAAAATATTTTTATATTGGTACATGCTTGTTCATACTCTTCTTTAAAGTGTGTGAGAAAATCTATGTCAGTGGATAAAACTGCCAAATAGTGAAAGTCATTTTCTGCCAATTTTTTATGCTCGTGATGGTCTACCTTTTCGAGATGTAAGAGGAGGTTGCTGATATTTGGAGTGATGTCATTGAGGTGTTTTTTAAGATAACTTGAAATCTCTTTTGAAGTAAGCGCTTTATAGAACAAATGTTGTTCAATTTCACCGATGATATAGTTTTGCATTTTATTGAAATTCAAAGTAGCCGTGGTATATTTTTCATAAACTTCTTGGAGTAGTTTGGCTGAATTTTTAAGTTTTGGTATATCTTCTACGAGTCTATTTTCTTTACAATAGTTTCCCATCCAGAGTGAAAATTCTTCAATATCCTTCTTGTAAGCGAGTAATTCACTCAGATGTTCATCTCTAATGGAATAATCAATTTTTTCAAAAAAATCAAGGACATGTTCAAGATAGGGGTTCATCAGAGCATATCTTTTGGGGCGATAGTGTATAACCCTATTACGAACGATAGAGACTTTGTCATAGAGAGGCGTGATAAGTTCATTTAAAATTAACTGGTACTGTATCTCTTTTTTTTCACTCAATAACTCTTGACAACTCTCAATGGAAGAAGAGATGATCTCTTTAAGCCCTAAGGTAAAAGTATGTTGTGTATTGGAAACACTATTAAGAGCGCATTTTAAGTCATTTTGGTTGAGTTGTATATCGATATTAGAAGATTTAAAAAGTTCATCTATGATGGAATAAAAGACAAATTCTATCTCTTCATCTTCCACTACTTGGGTGTCATTAAAATAAGTATCTACCAGTTTTCTAAAATGTTCTTCATTGATTTGTTCACCAATGGGATGTTTTTTACAAAGTATTTTTAATGCATCTATAATGTGTGTAATTTGTTTAGCCTGTTGTTTTCGCTTCGAGGTTTTATCTTCATGATGCTTCCATAACAGCTCATTTAAAGATTCACTAAAGGATTGATAGTTGAAAGGTTTTTGGATAGTTCCGATGGTGTGTTTTTTAGTGCTATGATTGATGATAGATTCATTTGCTGTGATAAAAATCGTCAATATCTTTTGGTGTAGGTTAGTGTCTATTAAGACTTCAACGAGGTCATCACCATTGAGAAAAGGCATATTGATATCGCTGATGAGCATCGAAATATTTCTATTTTTTCCCATCATTTCAAAGGCTTCCATCCCATTTCTGGCAAGATGTATCTTACTTTCTTCAAAGCGATAATGATGAATTTTATTTTCAAGTAAGGCTTTGGTGATAATTTTTAAAATGAGGTTGCTATCATCTGCGATTAAGACTTCTATCGTTTCCATTTTTACATCCAATAATAAAACACTAGTATGCCAAAACTTGCATTATGATTGTTTTAAAGTTTACATCCAAAATGATGGAGTATAATGTTTTTCTTTGTTAAAGGATTTTTGTGGAAGTAGTTTTAGATATCTCGATATTACTGGTTTTTGTTCCGACTTTCTTTTTTGTCTCAGTCACACCCGGTATGTGCATGACGCTTGCGATGAGTTTGGGGATGAGCATTGGGTTGAAGCGTACTTTTTATATGATGATTGGTGAGCTTTTGGGTGTTGCGATTGTGGCATTTTCTTCCGTTATCGGAGTGGCGGCCATCATGATTAATCATCCTGATATTTTTACCATTTTCAAATATGTTGGTGGTGCATATCTGGGCTACCTTGGCGTTCAAATGTGGCTAAGTCGTGGGAAAATGGCACTTTCTAAAACAGAGTGTTCGGTCAATATATCCAACACCGCTCTTGCCCTTCAAGGCTTTATCACTGCTATTGCTAATCCTAAAGGTTGGGCGTTTTTTATAGCGTTATTGCCACCTTTTATCAACCAAACAAGACCACTTATCCCTCAGATTTCTGTATTGCTTTTGATTATCTTGTCTTTAGAATTTATCTGCCTTGTGGTTTACGCCAGTGGTGGTAGCACACTTAGAAAATTTCTACAAAAAAGTGATAATGTTAAACTCATGAACCGAATTGCAGGCTCATTGATGCTAGGTGTTGGCATTTGGCTTGCCTTTGGGTGAGAAGATGCTCACCTTTATTTTAAATGCTTTGCCAAAGCGCTCATCTCTCGTTCAAATACCATAAATTTTTTATCCAGTTGTGCTCTGACTTTGATCTTGTCTTCTGGGCTTAAAAACGAATAATCAATGCTATTATAAACATAGGTTTTAAGTGTCATGTAGCTTGGATGATAGCGGCTGGCAAGGAGGATATATTCATGGGTAAGATTATTGCGTGAGACCCCTGAGTCATCTGTTGAAATGACAAGTGGCACACCATAGGCAGCATAAATGGGGTAGGGGTGGGCGTTGCCTGTTACGCCTAGGATAAATTGATTGCTGGTGAGATTGATTTCGATAGCGGCATGATGTTTGAGGTCTTCAAGCACTCTTAGAGATTCTTTTTCATACGGCAAATCAACCCCATGTCCGATGCGTTCAGCTCGTCCTATATCGCGTGCTTGCGTGATGTGAAATAAAAGCTCTTTAGGCTCAACCATTCCAAGGGTAAGCTCTCCTGCGTGAAGTGAGCGATGTACTTTTGGGTATTTGTTGGCAAGATAGTGAAACATACGCATGTGGAGAGTATAGTCATTTATGGCTACGGTGTTATTTTCTGGGGCTACGATATTGACTCCAACAATCACTGGAGAGTTCAGTGCCGCGAGGTAGCCTGAAAAAAGGTCGGTATAGACTTGCAGTGGATTTAGCACTCTGACTGCGTAGGTTTGGTATCGCATTGTAAAGCTTTCATTGTCGATACCTTGATGTTTTTGTTCTAGTTCCTTGACGAAATTGTTGATTTTTTCATTAAAGGCTTGAGCGTTAGAAAAAACGGTACTAATGCGTTCAAGAAGTGCATTGACCTCTTCTTGTGAAGTGGTGTTTCGTAGCTCGTTGTTGAGTTTAGTGACTTCTTCTGCGTTAAAAAATTCTGTACTATTTACCCCGACACGAGCAAGCATACTCTCAATATAAGAGACATTTTCACTGAGTGCGCGCTCTTTGATAAGATTGAGTCCGATGTCCATGTATTGGTCTGAGATGGGTGAAAAGTAGATAAAAGTATTGAAAAAGTTGCTATCGGGTGGGAGTTGGTCATGGCTATGGTTGTTAAAGTCTTTGTCTGACCAAAGTGTGAGTAATTGACGATAGAGTGTATCGTTTGCTATGAGTTCATCGACGCTGATTTGTTTGCAACTTGCATTGCTTTTTGTTTTGACGATTTTGAAGCTACAAGTGTCGATGAGCCAGTTTTTATTTTTGACCCATTCAAGATAAGTCTCAGCGTAGAGAGAGCCTGAATAATGGTGATGAAGATCACCACCTTTGGGCATTTGGGTGAAGAAAAGATTGAGCATCGCGATATTGGGTTCTTTGGTTTCAAATGAGCGCTCATAGAGCATGGCTGTGGCACTTTCATGATTGCTTTGAGGTAGCGTTGGTGTGGCACATTCTACATAAATGCTCAAAAGTAGCAAAAGACTTAAATGCTTCAAATAGCGCATGGCTGATCCTTACATGTAAAGATTTTATTCAACACCTTGCATATTTAAAAAAAGCGCAAGTTGTGAGTCAAGGTTTCGAATATGAAGATCAAATCGTTCTTTGATGCCATTTTTGATGTAGTTTTTGGCAAAGAGTTGTCGCCCGTTTTCTGCCATCTCATAGAAATAGGAAAGCTCAGCAAGTATCTTTTGATGGTCCTCATAATGCTCATGCCAACCTTGAAAGTTATACTGTTTCAT
This sequence comes from Sulfurospirillaceae bacterium, assembly GCA_028705785.1. Taxonomy (GTDB): domain Bacteria; phylum Campylobacterota; class Campylobacteria; order Campylobacterales; family Sulfurospirillaceae; genus Sulfurospirillum. The sequence goes on from JAQWCT010000145.1 coordinate 6,270, forward strand.
CAAAGCTTCTTCATGCGCAAAATGGGCTTGTGTGTGTTTTTTTAACGCCAAAAAAGAGTCTAAAAATGATGCATCATCAAACGAAGTTACAATTGCATCAAATTCATCATGATAGCCATCGAGTAGTCGGCAATGAAGACTTAACATCATCTCTCCTTTTTTACAAAATTATACCTTTTTTATCTTTATACCTTACGCCATTGCACAAAGGATTGTCAATAAAAGTGAGTTGGTATTCGATCATTTTGTGAAAAGGTGTCAAAAATATATCCAGTTTTTCGGGTGCTATCGTTTCCATTTGCCACTTGTTAAGAAGTTCTAAAACGCTCAGCGTTGATTCGATGGTCGAGAGACAATGCTCCATCGGCTGTTCTTTGATGTGAAAGGCTGAACACTTGGTATTGTCAAAACTGATGTGTGAAAGCCCATGCAAATTTTGACTCTCTCGCATCATTTTAAGTGAACACGCCCAAGTCGAATCAATAATAAAAATCGCCACAGCCTTTTTCGTCTTCTTTACATGTAAAGGTTGCCAGCTAAGATTAATCGCCGTTTTGGAAGGGTAAAGGATGTAGCACTCATGTGTCGCGATAATCTCATTAATCCGCAAATGATGGGTAAAGTTGATGCCCACAAAAAGCTCAGAATTGGTAAGCGAGAGATGTGTTAGATGCCC
>JAQWCT010000146.1 GCA_028705785.1 Sulfurospirillaceae bacterium
ATCGGATTCTTTGTATTTGTAAGGTGCATAGCTTAGTCCTCCTTTTTGGGAGACCTCTTCAAGCTTTTTACTAAAGAGTTGAATTTTCTGTGGAAAATCAATCGTTCCTTCAGCATTGACTTTGCTTGCCGCACTTGGGAATTTTTTCACAAACTCAGCCACACTTTTTTTCTCTTGAAGCATCAAAGGCACACCAAAACTAGCACTGCCTGTCGCTTTAAGTTTAGCGAGTAAATCAATATTATCGCCCACTTGTTGCAAACGGTAATCTTCAATGTCTTTGTAAGGGAAGTACGCACCCAGTCCCATTTTTTCACCAAGCTCTTTAGCGATGCGCCATGGTGCTCTACTCTCTCCAATTGGCTCAACCACTTTTTGGCGACCAACTCCGAAACTTGGATTTTTACTACCACTGGCAGTAAACTCTTCATCTCTTTCTAAATAAGTTGTATCTGGGAGTACCACATCGGCGTACCATGCGGTATCGGAGACTTGAATATCCACAACCACAACCAAATCCATCGCTTTAATCGCTTTAATCACATTTTCCATATTGGACTGTGTCATAACAGGATTGTTTCGTGCGATGAACCATCCGTGCAGTTTGTAACCAACCCCCGGAAGTTCTGTAAGTGTCGCTTGAGGAATTAATGTGACAATACCCTCACCTTTGCCTGCAAGGAAGAATTCACTGTCTTTTTCACCAATGCGGTCAATGCGTGGTACTTCCACTTTTGGATACGCTGGTGTTTTTGGTTTTTTGAGTTTAAAGGCTTTTGGATCACCCTCGCCAATAAATTGGTTGTAATAATCTGCTCCCTTAGAGAGGTAATAACCACCATCTTTCTCAACCGCACCCACAAGAACGTTAATCATCATCATCGCTCGGCGAAGTTCCAACTCTTGTGGTGTAAAAGTAACTCTGTGACCAAAGTCAAAGATCGCTTTTGGAGCCGCTTTTGCAAACTCACGCGCTAAGCGTTTAATCGTATCGGCTGGTATATCACATTCCGTTGCCATTTTTTCAGGTGTATAGTCTGCAATGCTCGCTTTAAGCTCTTCAAAGCCTTCGCAGTATTTTTCAACAAACTTTTTATCGTAAAGATTTTCATGGATCAGTGTGTGCATAAAGGCTAAAACAAATGGAAGATCGTGCCCAGGTTTGATCGCATGCCATTCGGTTGACTTAGCCGCCATGACAGAGAGTCTTGGCTCTAATGTCACCAGTTTTGCGCCGTTTGCAAGGGCATCCATGTATTGACGAGCGTAAGAGATAACAATACCTTCAAAGACATTGTGACCCATATTGATGATGTATTTTGCTTTCGCAAAGTCACGGTTAGCACCTACTCCAAATATATCTTTACCCGCCATACCATAGGCGAGTGGACAGGTTGCTTCGTGTCCAAAAAGGTTGTGTGAACCATAGGCTTGTGCTAAATGATGAAACCATGTTTTCGTCCAACCACTTCGTGCGGTAAATGCCACGGTATGTGCACCATGTTTTTGTTTGATTTCATCCAGTTTTGTGGCGATAAAAGTGTAAGCTTCGTCCCAACTGACCACTTTCCACTTTCCCTCACCTCGCTCCCCAACACGCATAATGGGCTTGACCAGTCTTTGTGGGTCATAAAGTTGATTAAATCCAGCACTTCCTCTAGCGCAGACTTTACCACCTCTGCTTTTATCGGCTGGATTACCTTTGATAAACACACCTTTGCCATCTTCTACTTTTGCTTCAATGGTACACGAACTTGTACACATTTCACAAATACTCGGGGTATATTTGGCATTGCCTTTGAGTTGCTTTTGGCTCTCTTCCAATGCACCTAGCGTGCCGGGTATGGTAGAGAGTCCTACAACTGCCGCGGCTGCAGAAGAGAGCTTGAGAAAACTTCTTCGATTGAGCGTTTGAGTCATCTTTCATCCTTTATATAAGATTCGATAGTGCAATCTTAGTAAAGGTATGTAAATTATATGTAAATTTTAGTGACGAAGAAAATAAGAGGATTTTAATTAGAGTGTAATAATGAAGTGATTATAGTCTCCCTCTCGTTGGTAACTGATTTCCATACCATGAAGCCTAACAATATGCCATACGATAAAAAGACCAAAACCAAGCCCTCTTGAGGTTTTTTGTTTTTTGCCCTCTAAAAAGTAAGGCTCCCCATAGCGTTCTAGGGGAAATTCAAGTGCTACGCCTTGATTGGAGATGGTGATGCTTTTGGTGTCATTGGAAAGGGTAACATGGTTATCCATGGCATAGTTAAGACCATTGTCGAGAAGATTTTTTAAGACAACGCCAAAAAGTTCAAAGTCTACATGTAAGCTTATTGGAGTGAGATTGCAAGTAATATATTCTTTTTTATCCTCTAAAATATCCAGTGCAAAATCAACAACATCGTCGATACGATAAGTTTGGATATCGAGTTTCAACTCATCAGCGCTGAGTTTTTCAATGCGTGAGAATTCTTCCAAGAGGGCTTCTTGTCGTGAAAAAACATTTTGTAAAATACTTTGATAAGTAGCATTTTCAAGCATTTCACTGGCAAGTTTACCTTTGGTAATAGGCGTTTTAAGCTCGTGCATAATGTTGCGTAAAAAGAGTTGTCTCGAATCTCGTAGGGATTTTATTTTTTTAACGGCACTGTCAAATTCATTGGCTAAGACAGCAATTTCATCTTTTTTATCGCTCTTACATGTAATGTCATAGTTCCCTTGTGCAAAAAGTCTGATTTTTTCCCGAAGGGCTTTGAGGGGTAAGATACTTTTGATGATACCGATGTAGAGAAAAATAACAAAAGCAAAGGTAAGCAGAGGGAAGAGGATTTTAGGAAATAACTCCATTTCAAAAGGAGATTGCAAAACCGTAGGTGTAGCGTCTTTTCTTTGTAAAACAACATAGATATGCGTTCCATAAGGTATGATTTCAACCCCTAGTCTAAGGCGCTCTTGCATGGGGCGCATCGGGAAAGGTTTGATGGGCTTAGGAAGAGAGAGAATCTTTTCAATGAGTGGCACATCGTCAATGAGGATAAATCCCATCTCGTCTAATTTGGACATGTCAAGCTGTTTTGAAACATTGTCAAAAGAAGAGCGAAGGGCGACATGCGCATAATCTTGCATATGTCGTAAGTTAATCTCTTTTTCATGTAAAGAGAGCGAAAGAAAAATAGCCCCAATGCCCATAAGGGCGAGGGCAAAAATAAGCGATATTTTGGTGATAATCGAATGAATCCAATTCATGCTTGTAGCCTATAGCCAATGCCTCTAATCGAATGGATAAAGTGAGGTTCTTTAGAGTTTTCACCCAGTTTGGCTCTAATACGACTGATGAGTACATCAAGGCTTCTGCTTTCATTCTCTTCGCTTAAAGAGAGCGCTTGATTAATGAGTTCAGCCCGAGAGACGACACAATTGTTTTTTTTGATAAGATAACCTAGCACTTCATATTCAGCAGGGGTGAGAGATAAAGGGGTATTTTCAAAGAAAATGGTATGGCTTTCTTCTTTGAGAGTAAGCTTACATGTAAGGATTTCATCTTCGGTATGGTTGTTTTTTTTATAGCGTCTCAAAACACTCATAATGCGTGCATACAACTCTTTAGGTTCATAAGGTTTGGGTAAATAGTCATCAGCTCCTAGTTCAAGCCCGATGATTTTATCCTCAAGGTCACTTCTTGCAGAGGAGATGATGATAGGAATGTCATTTTTAGCGCGTACTTCCTTGCAAATTTCCAAACCATCCATCCCAGGAAGAGAGAGGTCAAGGATGAGAAGGTCGTACTTTTTTAAGTTAAGCGCACTAATGCCAAGGTAGGGGTCATCAAAGTTGGTGACCGTGATGTTATAGCGCTTAAGAAAATCACACAGCATTTGCGCTAACTCTTCGTCATCTTCAATCATCACAATATTGGGTTGCACTGTTTCTCCTTCAATAATGATGAAATAATACTGCTATTGTGAGAATGATTTGTTAATGCCAAATCCACACAGTAGTCTCTCATTGCCCTCAACGGTCACAGGGAATTTATAAAGTTTGAAAAATTTTGATAAACCCTCTTCATTAGGTATGGCGATTTCGTGCTCCATTATGCCCTCATACATGGCTAAGCGGTCACTATTGGATATCTTTTCAGCCGTCTCAAAGTCAAAAATTTCTTGAGGCGTTTTATATGTCCATGCTCTAAAATCAATATATTTTTGATAAAAACTATTCATATAGATATATTTTCCCTGCGAATCTTTGATAAAGACAAGACCAGGAAAAGAATCAAGAAAAGTGGCCAGCTTATCTTTATATTTTTTTTCATCCTCTTCGTCCCTTTTTCTTGCGCTGATATCGCGAATAGTCCCTACAATACGAAGGACTTTGTTGTCTTTCCCAAAAATAACTTTACCACAGACATTGACCCATTTAAGTGGTTCCGTGTTTCGTATGCGATGTTCGATATCAAAGGATGCATTGCCACCATCAACATGTAGTTTGAGTATTTCATTGACCATCGCCATATCTTTATGGTGAACGATGTTGAGCCAAGCGGAAGTATTGGTGAGTTTTTCATTTATCTCATATCCCATGATGCTTTTCCACTTAGGAGAGTAAAAAAGGTTATCGTTGATGATATCCCAGTCCCATATACCCTCTTGTGAGCTTTCAATAGCAAAGTCAAGGCGTTGTTTTTGGGCTAAGAGAAGTTCTTTACTTTTATTGATATCACTCATATCAAAGATGAAGCCTCCAAAGCCTAGTGCATTTTTAGCAGCATCAAAAAGATGAATACCACGCACCATAACGCTTTTTTCGATATCGTTATCAAATTTTAAGTCTAAGTACTGTTCACTCTTTCGAGGAAGTGCGCTTAAGGTTTCAAAAGTCGTTTTAGCAAAATGTCCAAAAGCATGGGTAAAAGCTTTATTGCCGATGTTATCACCATTTTTATTTTGGAAAAATAGAGGTAGCGGAAGTGTATTGAAAAATTCTTCAAATAGGGCGTTATCTGCTTTAATGGTTTGAATGTGCTGTTGTTGCTTTTTGAGGTGTAAAAAGAGAAAAACATTCGAAGCAATGAGGAGTAAACACAAAACGACAAGAACCACTTCAATCATAAAACAACCTTTGTGGATAAGAGCTCACCTCATGAATGCTCACGAGGTGAGTGGAGAGATTTATTTTAAAAGTTCTTTTTCACGGACCATAAAAGGAACACCTTTGATGCCAGCACCAAAGTATTTGAGTTTGAGATCTTCGATGCGTTGGACTTCTGCATCACTGATTTTTTGGTCGTATTTGACATTTTCATCATAGTATTTTTTCAAAATAGTGATTTTCTCAGCGTCACTTTTAGCTTTAGCTGTTTCATTGTAAATTAGAACTGATTTTTCAAGAGAAGATCGCTCATGCACAGGCGTAAAGATAAGTTTGATATTGTTAGTAGCAAGTCTCTCTTCAATTTGTGCAAGTTCTTGTCTGCAATAAGGGCATTCTGGATCGGTAAAGACAACAAGTGTCTCTTTTTTAGGGTCATTGCCAAGGCTCACAATGTTCTTTTTGTCTTCTTTTTTGTAAAGTACAGACATCTTCTTTTGAAGTTCTGCATTTTCCATCATATCTTTGATACTTCCACCTTGCTTGATGCTGATAACATCAGGGAAGATCAGGTCATCTTTGGTAAAGATACTGAGCTTTTGGGCACGAGAGCCATCGCTTAGGTTAAGCGTCACAAAATCCATTCCCGCAATGCCATCTACGCTTTTGCGTGAAATGACTTCGATATTGATATTGGGGACTTGGATGGTAGATTTAAAATGCTGTATAATCTGGGCATCCGTTGCTGCAAATACTGATGTATAAAGCAAAGAAACAAGCCATAAAATATGTTTTTTCATTAAGTTATCCTTATGTAATATAATGTATTGTACAATATTTTTGGTAATAATTCGTTAATAAAAGAGAAAAGCATGGATAAAAGCCTTGATAAACAAGCACTCATTCAAGAGATAGAAAAGCTCATAGAGTCCGATCCACTCGCACATACAAGCACTTTTGAGATGATGGATTTTTTAGAAATAGACGATTTGATTTCTATCCATAAAGGGCTCTTGAAATCCAAAGAAAATAGAAGCAAAGAGAACGATGTGTGGTTTGATTCGTTGTGCAAAAAAGACTAAATCTCCTCTTTTGGCTCACTAAAATAATAGCCTTGAAACTGGTCAATCCCCAATTTTAAAGTGATATCGAAAACCTCTTTTGCGTGAACAAATTCAGCTATGGTTTGGATTCCCAACTCTTTGGAAAAGAAAACAATCGCTTTGACAAGCTCGTATGATTTTTTGTCCACATGGATATTTTTAATCAATGAACCGTCGATTTTGATGAAATCAGGCGATAGCTCAAAGATGTGGGTAAAATTTGAAAATCCTGTACCAAAATCGTCTATGGCAAACCGTACGCCATAAGTTTTAAACTCTGCAATAAAATTTTGAAGCAATTTATAGCTTTGGATATTTTGTGATTCAACGATTTCAAAAATGACTTTTTTACCTATGTCATGGTGTAAAATGGCTTTTTTGAGCTTTTCGTGTAGGGATTTATTTAAAATATCTTGGTAATTGAGGTTAAGCGATATGGGCTCATTCACGCGCGCACAAATGTCCAAACTTTTTAAAAGCATCATTTCAGAGATTTGGTTATAGTGTTTTGTTTTAGAAGCGACTTCTAAAAATTCCAAAGGCGAGACAAAAGAGACAATGCCCCCTTCTTCTTCTCTAAGACGCATAAGGGCTTCATATTTAACGATTTTCCCATCTTTATCTACGATATCATGAGTGTTTCCACTTGCTTGTCCATCTTCTTTGTATGGTTGATCTCAGCAGGTTTATCTGCTTTCTTTGCCTTTGGTGGACCACTTTCCTTCGGTTCTTCTGTTTTTGGTTTGTTCAT
>JAQWCT010000147.1 GCA_028705785.1 Sulfurospirillaceae bacterium
ATGCTCCCAAAGAAGAAGCTTTGGTACTTGAATATCCCGGTAAAACTATCAGTTCTCAAACAACGACTATAAAAGCTAGAACCAATGGCATTTTGATGAAAAAGTTTTTTAATGAAGGGGACGCGGTTAAAGAGGGCGATGTTCTCTACAAAATCGAGCCAGATACCTATGAGGCTTCTTATAACCTTGCTAAAGCAAACCTCCAAGCCTTAGAAGTACAACTTCAAAAAACAGCCAAAGAGTGGGAACGCATCAAATCTCTTTATGAGGCAAGTGCATCAAGTGAACAAGAAAAAGATACCGCTTACTGGGCATATGAGAGTGCTAAAGCTTCGGCTGAGAGTGCTAAAGCTTCACTTAAAATTGCTTCGATTAATTTAGAGCGAACCACCATTAAAGCAACTATCAGTGGTATAGCAGGAATGAAGCAAGTGGATGTTGGCTCACTTGTGAGTGATGGCACAGCCCTTGTTGAAATCACCCAAGTCAATCCTTTACATGTAGAGTTTTCTATCCCTGATATTGATGTCATGAAGCAAAAATACAACATCAAAAATGGCAAGTGGTCCAACCCAACGGAGGGCAAACTCAAAGCTTCTTTGATGGTAGGAGCTATGAAGTATAAAGAGATAGGGACAGTCGATTTTATGGACAGTTCACTCAATGCCAAAACAGGCTCACTCAAAGCGAGAGCCTCTTTTAAAAATCCTACACAAGAACTCTTACCCAATCAATTTGTCAAAGTTTCTCTTTTAGGACTAACCCGTAATGCCATCATCAAAGTCCCACAAAAAGCAGTCCTCCAAAATCCTCTAGGTACAGTCGTTTTTGTCGTTCAAGAGGACAAAGCAGTGGTTCGACCTGTTAAGATTGGTGAATCAAGTGAAAATGATTTTGTGATTGAAAGTGGTTTAAAAGAAGATGATATTGTTATCGTTAACAACTTCTTTCGCATCAAAAATGGCGCTCCTGTAAAAATCGACAAAGTCATCAACCAAGAGGCAAAATAGATGCTATCTAAATTTTTCATTAACCGCCCTATTTTTGCGACGGTTCTCTCCATCCTCTTTATCATCGCAGGAACCATCGCGATTAGGATACTGCCTGTTCAAGAGTATCCAAGCATCGCGCCACCTCAGATTATCGTCTCAGCAAATTACCCCGGAGCTGATGCTCAGACCTTAGCAACAACGGTGGCAGGACCGCTCGAAGAAGAGATTAATGGTGTTAAAAATATGATTTACATGACGACAACCGCATCGCCTAGTGGTATCGTTAGTATCAATATCTTTTTTCAAATCGGAACCGATGTCGCACAAGCCAAAGTAGATGTCAACAACCGCGTAGCTGTTGCTACCAATAAACTTCCAGAAGCAGTCAAAAGACAAGGTGTCGTCACCAAGGAGCGCTCTCCTGATATCCTCAAAATCCTAGCATTGACTTCTAAGGGCAATGTACACGATGCCACTTTCATCTCAAACTACGCGCTTGTCAACATCGTCGATGACCTCAAACGTATCCCCGGAGTCGGAGATGCTGCCGTTTTTGGCAATAAAAATTATGCCATTCGCGTTTGGATAAAACCTGATAAACTCTCCACTTATGAGCTGACTACAGCAGAAGTTATCAACGCCATTAAAAATCAAAATGAGCAGTATGCCTCAGGTCAAATCGGTCAAGAACCTATGAGTAAAGAGCCAACTTATACTTATACCGTCAAAACAGCGGGTAGATTGAAAAATGCGAGTGAATTTGAAAATATTATCATTAGGGCAAACACTGATGGCTCTTCCTTAAAACTCTCCGATGTTGCTCGTGTGGAACTGGGTGTTGAGTCTTACTACTTTGGAGCATCTTTTAACAAACAGCCGATGATTCCTATCGGTATTTACCTTGCTTCTGGTGCAAATGCCTTAGAAGTTTCAGGATTATTGGAGCAAAAACTCGAAGAGCTTAAAGCCAATTTCCCTAGTGACCTTGAAATCGATGCCGCTTATGACCCTACGAAGTTTGTTAAAGCCTCTATCCACGAAGTTGTTTTCACCCTTCTTTTATCCATTGCCTTGGTTGTCAGTATCATCTATCTTTTCCTTGGCAATCTTAGAGCCACATTTATCCCTGTATTGGCTATTCCTGTTTCGATTGTAGGAACTTTTGCAGGATTTTATGCCGCAGGATTTTCGATCAATCTTCTCACCCTTTTTGGACTCACCCTTGCCATTGGTTTGGTAGTGGATGATGCCATTGTCGTTATCGAAAATGTGGAGAGAATTTTACGAGATGAAGATGAGCTGAGTGTTAAAGAAGCGACAATTAAAGCGATGAATGAAATCACCAATCCTGTTATCGCTATCGTTTTGGTTATCTCAGCGGTGTTCATTCCTGCGGCCTTTATGGGTGGATTTAGTGGAATGCTTTACCAACAATTTGCTGTTACCATCATGATTTCTGTTTTTATCTCAGGAATTGTCGCCCTTACGCTGACCCCTGCTTTATGTGCATTATTTCTCAAAAAACATGAGAGTGAGCCTTTTTGGCCTATCAAAAAATTTAACCAATTTTTTGAATTTGGAACAACACTATTTTCCACGGGTGTGCGTAAAACTATCCGTTTTGGGGCGTTTAATCTCCTCATTTTTGGAGCGATGCTCGCTGGTATTTATTTTCTTACCCAAAAACTTCCCACAGGACTTGTCCCCAATGAAGATAAAGGCTCAGTCCTCATCATCAGCAACCTGATGCCAGGAGCCGCCCTTGGGAGAACTTATAATGTGGCGATGGAAACGAGTGATTTTGTGCTTAAAAATCCCTTGGTTGAAAAAACAGGTGGACTGTATGGACTCGATTTTATCACAGGTGCTTACAAGACAGACTCTGGCATTAACTTTGTTAGATTGGTAGATTGGGATAAACGCCCTGATGCCAACCAAACTTCACAAGCCATCGCAGCTTCTATGATGCGAGGACTTTCTCAAAATAAAGAAGCAATGCTTATCGCCGTTACACCTCCTCCCATCATGGGTATGAGTACCGCCGGTGGTTTTGAGATGTATATCCAAGACCGCACAGGAGCAGATATTCAAGCACTCGATACTTATGCCAAAGAAATTGTCGAAAAAGCAAGTGCGCGAAAAGAGCTTACCGCGATGCGAACCACCATCAACACGAGTGTACCGCAGTATCTCATCAATGTCGATATTGCCAAAGCCAAATCACTCGGTGTCGAAATAAGCGATATTTTCAATACCATCCAAGCAACCTTTGGAAACACCTATGCCAATGACTTTAATCTCTTTGGCCGTACTTACCGTGTCAATGTCCAATCTGAGAGTACCTTTAGAGAGGGTTATGAAAATTACAACGATGTGTTTGTCAAATCTATTGAGGGAAAATTAGTTCCTATCAGTTCTATCGCGACCATCAAACGCGTTGTAGGCCCTGCCATTGTTCAAAAATTCAATATGTTTCAAGCCGCTCAAATTTCAGGACAACCAGCAGTTGGCTACAGCTCAGGCGAATCACTGAAAATTATCGAGCAAATAGCCAAAGAGGTTTTACCCAGTGGCTACACTATCGCATGGGCAGGAACTTCCTATCAAGAAAAGCAACTTGAAAAGGGCAACAATACCGCCTTTATCTACGCTATTATCTTTGTATTTTTGATTCTTGCAGCTTTGTATGAGAGTTGGAGTATCCCTTTTGCTATCGTCCTTGCCGTTCCTTTTGCGCTTTTGGGTGCAACGCTGAGTATTTGGCTTAGAGACCTTCAAAACGATATCTATTTCCAAGTAGGATTGGTCACGCTGGTGGGGCTCTCGGCTAAAAATGCTATTTTGATGGTCGAATTTGCGATGAATAAATTAGACGAAGGTTACAGCTTAGTTGATGCGACAATAGAGGGAGCTAGGATTCGCTTTCGTCCTATCATCATGACTTCATTTGCTTTTATCGCAGGAACACTTCCTTTGGCAATTAGCACAGGGGCAGGAGCCAATAGTCGTCATGTCATCGGTACAACGATTGTGGGAGGTATGATTACTTTAACATTGATTGGAACTTTCTTTATTCCACTCTTTTTCTATGTCATTATGCGTCTTAAAGAAAAACTTACCCAAAAAGGAATCAGCCATGAGGCATAATACGACTATTTTATCGCTCATCGCGATTTTATTTTTGGGCGGTTGTTCGCTCTCTCCACAATTGAATGTGCCTACTATCGAAACACCTAGCAGCCATGTTGAAGCTTTACATGTAGAGGTAAAATGGTGGACAAAATTTGGCGATGCAAAGCTTAATGCTCTCATCGAAGAAGCCCTTGCTAACAATGATGACCTTAAGCTCTCAGCCCTTCGCATCCTCAAAGCCAAGCAAGCCTATGGACTCAGTGATGCCAACCGCTATCCAACTTTGAATGCTAACGCTAATGCCACACGGCAAAAAACCAGTGATGAAACCTTTCAGCACAATCGAAGTGAATATAGCGATCACGGAATGGGTTTAAACCTACAATATGAAATCGACTTTTGGGGAAAACTGAGCAATCAAGCTGAGTCAAATTGGTCACTCTATCTTGCCAATGAAGCGGCACGACAAACAGTACAAAACACGCTCATTCATGATGTCATTTTGGCATATTTCAATCTCGCCTCCCTTGATGAACGCATTGCGATACTGGATAAAACCATCATCACCTATCAAGAGAGTTATGAATTTAGACTTAAACAGCAAAAAGTAGGCACGATTAATGAACTCTTAGCCAACCAAGCTTTAGCCCAATATAACAATACCAAATCCGCCAAAGAATCTTTGATAGAAAATAAATCAGCACAGCTTAGTGCCTTGTTTATCCTAGTTGGGAAAAGCCCCAAAGCCCTTTTTGAGGAAGAAAAATCGCTTTTAGCTAAATTGCCTCCTACGATTAATGTTCCTAAAGGTGTGCCATCCACTTTGCTTGAAAATAGACCAGATATACAAGAAGCTTTGGCTAATCTCAAAAGCAAAAATGCCCTTATCGGTGTTGAAAAATCCGCTTATTTCCCTAGCATTAGCCTAACAGGAAGTTATGGACAACAAAGTGAAAGTCTCAATAACATCCTCCAATCCAGTGCCAATAAATGGAGTTTTGGGCCAACCCTTTCGGTGCCTATTTTCGATTTCGAGCGTATCAAAACCAGAGTTGCCATTTCAGAAACTGACTTAAAATCTTCTCTCATCAGCTATGAACAAAGTGTTAAAAAGGCCTATAAAGAGGTTTATGATGCACTGAATCGTCAAGATATTTACCACAGTAAATTGGTCTTTGGAGAGGACGAAGTGAAGGCTTATGCCAAAATGCTCGAAATCACCACCAAACGGTTTGATCGAGGGGTTGCCAATCAGCTTGAAGTTTTGGACGCACAAAAAGGCTTACTCAGTGCTTCTATCAGCCTAGTTTCCACCAAACAATCACTGCTTATCGCCCAAGTGGAACTTTTCAAAGCATTAGGTGGCGGATGGAATGAAAAAATGCTTTTAGGAGATGACAAGTGAATTCCCTTCTTAATCCCTACACACTCGCACAAGTTGAACTCAAAAATAGCGTCGTCATGCCACCTATGTGTATGTACAAAGCAGATAATGACGGCATTATCAAGGATTTTCACCTTACCCATTATGGCGCAAGAGCCATCGGGGGCGTAGGACTTATTATCACCGAAGCTACGGCAGTTGAACCACGAGGTCGCATCAGTGACAATGACCTTGGAATTTGGGATGATGAACAAATAGAGGGACATCAAAAACTTACAACCCTTTGCCATAGTTTTGGTGCAAAAATGGCTATTCAATTAGCGCATTCTGGCAGAAAAAGCCTCTGCGCAGACTCTACGCCTGTCGCACCGAGTGCTTTAATATTTAGCAACAGTGGCGGATTTAAGCAACCACAAGCCTTACATGTAAAGGAAATTTTAGAGATAAAAACAGCTTTTGTGGAAGCTGCTAAACGAGCCGAAAAAGCAGGTTATGACATCCTTGAACTTCATGCCGCACATGGGTATTTATTGTGCGAGTTTTTATCACCACTCACCAACCAACGCACTGACCAGTACGGTGGGAGTGTGGAAAACCGTTGTGCATTCGTCATAGAAGTCGCTCAAGCCATTTTGGAAGCCACACCAAACATGCCCCTTATTGTACGCGTGAGCGCGGATGAATGGATGGAAAAGGGATGGGATATGGAAGAGAGCATTTTCCTTTGTAAACAGCTTAAAAGCCTTGGTGTTTCGATGATACATGTCTCTGCTGGGGGGAACAACGAAGCGCAAAAAATGCCCCCCCTTGTGCCACTCTACCAAGCAGCTTACGCCAAAGTCATTCGTGAAAGTGTAGAAATTCCAACGATTGCAGTCGGACTTATCACCACAACAGATGAGGGTGAAATGCTGCTCAAAAAAGGATTTTGCGATTTGGTAGCCTATGGTAGAGAATTGCTAAGAAACCCAAATTTTGTCTTTTACGCCGCTAAAGAAACGGGAGAAAAAGCCTTAATTGAACCCTCATATTTAAGAGCTTTTTAGCTTTACATGTAAGGAATTTTAAATGATGAAAAAAGTCTTTTTTACACTTTTTACATTGGTATTATTTCAGAGTTTACAAGCAGGAATCTTGCGAGATCGTTTAAATCTTGGTGAAGATGAAGATGAAAAAGAGGCGAACTTTTCCAAAGAAATTCGCCTTATCAACAATGTCAGTTATGGCACCGAAGCCAAAGAGCGTTTTGATGTTTATATGCCTTTACATGTAAACGATTCAACCCTCGCACCTGTCATCTTTATGGTGCACGGAGGAGCATGGAAAATTGGCGATAAAAAATCTCAAAGTGTGGTGGAAAACAAGGTTAATTATTGGGTCAAAAAAGGCTACATTGTTATCTCCACCAACTATAAAATGCTTCCTGATA
>JAQWCT010000148.1 GCA_028705785.1 Sulfurospirillaceae bacterium
TTGCTCATAAGTAAATCCTTGATGTCCGCCGCTCAAAGGTCCCTCGACCACAATGGCATCGGGGAGTCTATTATAGCGCTGTGTCCAGCGTTTACAAATGATTTTAAGTGCTTTAGCAGAGGAGACGATAGGAACAAGAGCGATATCTGGGTAATCTACGGTAAACTCTGGCATATTCGTAGGAAGCCCTGCTCCAGTGATAATGATATCCACGCCTGCTTCACAGGCATCTTTGATAACGCGTTCATATTCATTAATGGCATAAAGAATGTTGACACCTAATGGCTTGTCTCCACAAATTTTACGACTATTGTTGACTATAGCTATCAAACCCTCTTTAGAGTAAAAATTTTCTGCTTCGAATGGACGATTATTAATATTTTTTTTACTGTATTTGGCGTCTTCATAGCATCCTGTTCCCACAGAACTGATGACACCAAGACCACCTTCTAAACTAACCGTTCCAGCAAGCTTATCCCAACTAATTCCTAGCCCCATACCACCTTGAACGATAGGATGTTCAAGAACATGTTTTCCGATTTTCAGAGGTTTAAATGACATTAGATTACCTTTAGCTTAGCAAATTTTCGCTTTCCTACTTGAAGAACATACTCTCCAAGTTCTAGCTGTAATTGTTCATCGTCTACTTTTTCTTGATCCAGTTTTACAGCACCTTGCTTGATATCGCGTCTTCCTTGTGAAGTAGAAGATTCTAAACCACAATCCACCAACGCTTTAGCAATCCACAGTGGACCTTTACATGTAAACTCATCCATCTCAGTTGGAATCTCATTGTGCGCATGAACGCGTTCAAATTCTGCTTGAGCTTCAAGTGCTGCACTTTCCCCATGGTAGCGAGAAACGATTTCTAAAGCAATCATCTCTTTGGCTTTTTTAGGGTGTAATGTACCACTTGCAACATCTTCTTTTAAAGAGGCTATTGCTTCTAAACTAAGGGCGCTGAGTAATTCATAATAACGCCACATGAGATCATCACTGATGCTTAAAACTTTTCCAAACATATCGGAGGGAACATCCGTCACACCAATATAATTGCCTAGTGACTTACTCATTTTGTGCACGCCATCAAGTCCTTCAAGCAAAGGCATCATGATAACCGCTTGTTCTTTTCCTACATTATAAGCGCGTTGTAAATGTCTTCCCATTAAAAGGTTAAACTTCTGATCTGTTCCACCCATCTCAATATCACATTTCATTGCAACACTATCATAACCTTGCAATAGGGGATATAAAAATTCACTAATAGAAATAGGCGTTTGCGACTTATAGCGCTTTTCAAAATCTTCTCGCTCTAACATTCGTGCGACATTAAAGGTTGTGGTTAGTTCTACAAGTCCTGCAGCTCCTAATGCTTCAATCCACTCCGAGTTAAACATAACAATCGTTTTTTCAGGGTCTAAGATTTTAAAAACTTGCTCTTTATAGCTTTGTGCATTAGCAAGAACGATTTCACGCGTCAATTTTTTGCGTGTCTCATTTTTGCCAGTTGGATCACCAATCATGCCTGTAAAATCGCCAATCAAAAATTGTACGATGGCGCCAAATTTTTGAAGCATCGCCATTTTTTGAAGCAATACCGTATGTCCTAAATGTAAATCAGGAGCAGTTGGGTCAAATCCCGCTTTAACTAAAAAAGTCTCGCCTTTTTCAAAATAGTTTTTGAGTAAAGTTATAATTCGCTCTTCATCGATGATTTCACTGACACCGCGTTTAATCTCTTTAAGCGCATTTTGTATCATATCTATTCCTTCTTATTATTTATACGCATCATTGACAGAAACAAATTGAATGATTCTGTACTTATTTTTTAAATTATCTCTCACTGTGGTAATATTTTTATCAGGCAACTCTAAAATCATTTCAAAGTAATCTGCATGTCCCTCATCCTCTGACTTTCCGAGCTCAATGGTCACAAGGTTAACCTCCATTTTAGCCAAATAGAGTAGGAAAGAGGCTAAGGAGCCTTTTTTATTTTCTAAACTCACAATCAATTTATAGCGCTCAGGTGCTTCCCTCGTCCACTTAACAAACACCATCGGTTCATTTTCATCCATCAATACAGCCGCTCGTTCGCACAATTTATGATGCACAAAAACATCGGTACCTTTTTTAAAGCCCACGATATCATCACCCCGTTTTGGATGACAACAATAGTCAAAATAGACATTGGAAATATGATAATTCGAATAAATAACAATATTTTCAAATTTCTGTTTTTTAATGCCATATCGATCTTTTTTCAATAAAGGAAAAAGTAAAGTATCATGCAACGCATGTCCTTTAAGTCCATTTACCACATCTTGAAGGTAAATAGAATCAATGGCTGCTTTGTAGATTTTTTTAGTGAGCATATCTGATTCAAGCCATTCCAATATTTTTGGCTCAGAGAGACTAAAAACATGTGCCAGAATTTTGATGGCTACTTTATGATTGATATCTTTAATTTTTTGGCGACAATTCGATTGAATCGTACTTTTTGCTTTACCTGTTTTAACGCTATTGACCCAACTACAACGATATTTTGGCTCTTTTGAAGTCACAACTTTAACGATATCACCGTTTTTAAGTTCGGTCAAAAGCGGCACTTTTTGCTTATTTACAAAAGCTTCATCTGCATGTGCCCCAACTTCTGTATGTACTTCATACGCAAAATCCAAAACAGTTGCCCCTCTAGGGAGCGTAAAAATATCGCCCTTAGGAGAAAAAACAGCGATATCTTCACTGTAAAGATTATCTTTAGCAATGGCATAAAAATCTTCGATATTTTCAATATCGTCATTTTGATTGTTGAGGTCATTAAGCCAATCTAACTTAGGATTGAGTCCGCCTGATTTATATTTCCAATGCGCAGCCACACCATACTCTGCTGTTTTGTTCATATCATAAGTTCGAATCTGCGACTCAATGATAGACTTATCATCAAAAACAGTCGTATGAATCGTTTGATAGCCATTTTCTTTGGGTATTGCCACATAATCTTTAAAACGAGAAATCAGTGGATTAAAATGCTGATGCACAATCCCCAAAGCCCGATAACAATCAATAGGATTACGAACGATAATACGAATAGCCAAAAGGTCAAGTATCTCTTCGATTGAAACACCTTTTCTTTGCATCTTAAGATAGATAGAATAATAATGCTTAATTCGTTTTTGAATCGTAAAATCACTCTCTATAAAGCCTTCTTTTAACATGTAAGTTTTTATTTTAGAGATAAAGTGATTGAGTCTAAGTTGGAGTTGTTGCCCATGCTCGGTGATATAAGTATCTATTTTGTTGTATTCATTAGGCATGACATACAAAAAGCTAAAATCTTCGAGTAAATTTTTAATAGAAGAGATGCCTAATCGATGAGCGATAGGGGCATAAACAACCAAAGTTTCTTCGCTAATACGGCGCTGCTTTAGAGGGTCAAGTGCTGAGAGGGTAAGCATATTGTGGAGTCTATCGCATAACTTGACCACTAAAACTCTCACATCTCGGATAGAAGCAATCAACATTTTTCTAAAAGTCAATGCTGAAGCAATCAGTTTCTCATTTGAGTCTGAGGGAATAAGTTCAAGATCTCTTATCTCCATAATCTTTGTCAAACCATCAACAAGATGCCCAACTTCCTCACCAAACATCGCTTTGACTTCTTCAGTAGAACAACTCGTATCTTCAACAACATCATGAAGAAGTCCTGCAACCACCATCGATTCATCGCCACCCAAATATGCAACAAAAACGCACACTAAGATAGGATGAACCACATATTCTTCGCCACTTTTTCGATACTGTCCCTTATGCTTCTCTCTCGTAAAAGCAACTGCTTTTTCAATACTGGCTGTTGGCTTGATATATTTGTATAAAAGTTCAACCGCTTTATCAGCTTGTTTACACCCTTTTACAATCTCAACTAACTCTTCCAAATGAAAGCTACTGTATCTCTGTAATCGAATCTAATCTAACTTTGCCCTCAGCAATTTCCATGAGTGCAATGTCTGTATATTTTTGTTTGTTTTTATCTGCTTTGATAAGAGGCTCTGCGCCATTTGAAAGTTGTTCTGCGCGTTTTGAAACCATTAAGACTAATTTATATCTATCGTGACCTACAAGTTCTAATGCTTTTGCTGTGATTGTTTCGATTCTTTTCATTGTATTTTCCTTTGATTCTTTAGATTATTTTTTAACGATAGAGCAACATGACAAGTCACCCTCGATGATTTTGAGTAAATTACCTTTTTCAAACATATTGCAAATGACGATAGGCAGATTATTGTCTTTGGCCAAGGCGATAGAAGTATCATCCATGACTTTGATGTTATCGTCCATAGCTCTATCATAAGTCAGCTCTGCTATCTTTTGTGCATCCAAGAATTTTTTGGGGTCTTTATCATAAACACCATCAACTTTAGTTGCTTTGATAATCATCCCCGCCCCAATCTCAATAGCACGCAAAGTAGCTGCTGTATCGGTCGTAAAAAATGGATTCCCCGTTCCTGCTGCAAAAATAACAATTCTTCCTTTTTCAAGATGTCTTTGTGCGCGTCTTACGATAAAAGTTTCACAAATAGCTTCCATTTTGATGGCACTTTGAACGCGAACTTCCATACCCACATGCTCCAATGCTTCTTGCATCGCAATGGAGTTAATAACGGTAGAGAGCATTCCCATATAATCGCCACTCGTTCGTTTGATAATACCATCTTTTGCAGCACTCACGCCTCTGATAATATTGCCCCCACCGATGACAATACCCACTTCAATCTCATGAGTAATTAAAGATTTAATTTCATCAGCAATAAATTTCAAAATAGAAGTATCAATTCCAAAACCATTATTGCCAGAAAGTGCTTCAGCTGAAAATTTAACTAATACTCTTTTTTTGTTCATTTTTTAAAAACCTTTACACATAGAAAATTTTTTCATTTTACCCTAAAAGACCTAAAAAGTTACTTTGCGCCGATAAGCTCTAAAGGATCGATGTGAAAATTCTTTTGGGTTACCTCAAAAGTGAGGTCATCATCAACCCTCCCTATCACATATCCTTTTTTGATTTTTTGTCCGACTTGAATGGTGGGAGCAATCTTGGAGAGATGCGCATAAATGGTATGGATTTCATCACTGTTTTCAATAATAACAACCTTTTCAAGAGAGGCCGTATCTTTCGCGAAAATAACTTTCCCACTTAAAACACTTTTAACTGTCGCATCAGGAGTGGAAGAAGCCAACACCACGGACTCATTGAAAATTTTTATCTTATAGATAGGGTCAACATAATCCCCAAATTTTCGCTTCACCGTAAAACCATCAAGGGGTGCTATCGTTTTTTCACCAACATATTTTTTAACATTGCTATTTTGATAGGAAGAGCCTATTTGTCGTATACCAGAATCTCCTGCAACTTCTTTTGGCTTATCTTTTTTAGCATTTTTTTCTGCTAAAAGCTTGTTGTCTTCTTGAATTTTAATAATTTTGAGCTTTTCAAGTGTTGCCCTTATCTCTTCTCGTTCATCTTGTATATCTTGTAACTGTTTTTTATAGCCCTCTTTTTTAGCACTCAATGCTACGATGGAGCTTTCTCTTTTTTTCTCCAATGCCACTAGCTCATCTTTTTTATTTTTAGCGTTTTGGATTTCTAGTTTAATGCTCTTGATTTCTTGACTTTGAGAGTAAATTTGCTCATTCACCTGCTTATAATCATTCGCCAATTTTCCAAACTCTTTACGGATAATAATATCCATCTTTTGAAGTACTTCATCCACCAAAATACCATCTTCATTGTCCATATAGCCACTATCAGAAATAAGATAAAAGGAAAAATCCTCCGCTATGATTTTGATGATTTTGTCTTCTAAATCTTTTTTTTGGGTGGAGAGTATTTGTGTATCTTTAGTGAGTTTTTCAAGAAGGTCATAGCGCTTTTGTACGGCTTCACTAGACTCTACGATATTTTTACCAAGCTCTTCTACTTTAATTTTTATTTGTTCAATGTTTTTTTCTTCACTAAGTATCTCGCTGGCAATGTCTTGAAGTTTGCCATGGAGCTTTTTTTCTGTACTCATTTTTTCTTCTAAACTTTTTGCCTTTTCATCTATTTTCTGAGTCGTACTGTTGGCAAACGCCCCCAAAAGAGGAAAAAGAACACAAACAACAAAAAGCCATTTTTTCATACACGACCTATCTTTCGAGAAACAAGCGTGACCACTACGATGGCAAACAATAAAGACATTCCTATCAGCAACCCACCTTCATATAAGAGGTTAAATTCAGGAAGTACAATATCCAGTTGTGCCGTAAAATCTTGAACAACTTTTAATTTTGGAATAACAAAATAAAATCCAGACACTAAAAAAGCACTGATAAGTGAATCAACAATCGTCATACGATACAACATGGCACTCTTCATAAAAAATGAGGCTCCAAAAAGCGTCATAATCGACATTCGACGACTATGTTCATAAATCCAAATGCGTACTTGTTTGAAGATAAGTAAAATGGCAATAAAAGCTACAAAAAAGGTGAATATGTAAGCCATAGATTGGAGCAACAAAAACATCTTAAATATTTTTTCATGGGTTTTAGCAAAAGTTTCAATTCTCGTAATGGTACTGATTCCCAAAAGTTTTTGCTTGATAGACTCAATTTTTTTAGTATTGGGCATAGTACTTAGTTTAAGAGAATAAAACTTGGGAAGGGCCACTTGAAGGAGTGCTAGATTTTTAGAAGACATATCATTTTTGAGACGATCAAGTATCTTTTTGCTGCTAATTTCACTGATTGATTCTACTTCGCTGACCTGTTTTTTCAACTCTTCTTCTTTGATTTCAGCAGAAGAGACAATCACGATAGAATAATCATTGGTAATTTTATTGGCATAATCAT
>JAQWCT010000007.1 GCA_028705785.1 Sulfurospirillaceae bacterium
TTAAAATTGATAGATCGTTGATAGAGGGAATTGATAAAAACTACTATGCCTCACAAATCGTACGATCCATCACAGAACTTTGCCATTCAACTGGAGCCCTTGCTCTTGCGGAGGGCGTTGAAACGGCTGAGGAAGTCATCGAGGCTATGAGTCTTGGTGTTGATTTACTTCAGGGATTTCATCTTGCACGCCCTTGCCAAGGATTGTGTCACTCGGAAGAATTTGCGCCAAAGCTTAGCCATCTAGGGCATACTAAACGCACATACGATACACTCACCAGTGGTCAACGCAGAGACCTTTTTACTATTTTAGATACAAAAGCGCAAAAGATTATCCAACAAATGCTACAAGGAACTTTATTTATCGACATTGCGACCAGTTTGATTCAAAAAAGTATGACACTAGAGTCACTCTACCTTTTGGATTGTAATGGGAAACTCCTTAACGAGACCATCACAAAACACATGGTAACGACACCTCTTTTTCGCCCTGGTGTTGAAGGGGATGACTTTTCGCTATGCGATTACTACTATATGACATTAGGAAGTATTGATGGAAGATTTTTAAGTCAACGCTATATTTCAAAGGCAAGTGGAAACATTTGTAGAACATTTGCGTGTAAATTTCAAATGGAAGACAAAGAGATTATTCTATGCCTTGATACAACGCTCAATAGCGAAAGTAGATTTTGATTAATAACCGACAATGGGTCCGCGAATAACACCTAAATCAACACAAGCAATATGAGAAGGTGACGCCTTAGCACTTTTCTTTAAAATTCCAAAAATTTCATTTAAAGTATTGTCATCAAGGTTTTGCTTGTGTCCAAAACCATTGCAGATAACAGCAGCACTCACTGTCATCAGCGGAAATTTCTGGATCATTCCTTCTCTATTTTTTGCCATGATATATCCTGCACTATTGCCATGTTCGCAATAGAAACTTTTGATGTCTCCAGCAAATTTATCGACGATGGATGACACGATATCATAGACTTTTTCAAAGGTATCTTCTTCTTTAAAATTCCACCCTAGAAAAAAGTCATCTCCACCAACATGACCTACCAAACACTCTTCAAAGCCTACTGAGCTTCTTAAAATATCTGCAAAAAGTGTGATAGCACGATCCCCTTTTCTAAAGCCATAATAGTCATTAAAAGGTTTGAAATTATCAAAGTCAAAATAGACCATCATTACTTTTTCATTCAGTTCCATATTGGTTGAGACAAATTCATTAATGATGCGATTTCCTGAGAGTCCTGTGAGAGGATTTTGATCTTTAGCATCAACAATATTTTTTTCATTCACAATATCAAGAAGTACTTTCGAACTTAAGTATCCTATATATCTTTCATTTTCAGTGATTAATATACCATCATTATCTTCGTCAAAAGCGTAGATTTTAAGAATTTTTTCGATGGGGTCATTTATATCTGCTTTCCCACAAGGAGAAACAATTTTGTTCAAACTTCCTTGCGTCATATTGTACAAAAGTGCCTTGCCATAAGTAGAATAAATATAAGACTTTATCTCAGAATCTTTAATAATACCAAGAGGTGTGAGGTCTTTACCAACAACAGGGATAAAATTGGTGTGTTTATTATCTCTTAAAAGTTCGTACACCACATCAATGCTTGAATCAATGGAAACATGATTAATTTTTTGGAGGTATTTTTCAATGTTATTGATTTTTCCATTATTTCGTTTATCTTTTTGACAGACATTTTTGAGCTCTTCATAAGTGGAGAGTATCTCTAAAACATTACGGGTTGGCTTTTGAACAAAAAAACCTTGCACCATGTTACAGCCTAAGCGCTTGCATTCAATGTATTCGTCTTCACATTCAACACCCTCGGCAATGGTAAATATTCCCATAGCTTGGGCTATTTGTACGATAGAGCTGACAAAAAGTTTCTTTTTTTTACTCAGATGGATATCCTCAATAAAAAAACGATCTATCTTAATGAAGTTTGGATCGGCATTAAAAAGCATTTGAAGCCCTGAAAAGCCTACACCAAAGTCATCTATCGCCATTTTGTAACCTTGTTGCTTATAGAGATTAAGCACCAGTTTATCCACGCCAGCATAGTTTCCAAATTGATGTTTTTCAGAAAGTTCAAAACAGATATTAGCCGTTTCCATGGCATAATCATTTAAAATCGAACAAGTGTATCCTGACTTAAAATCAGGCATCATCGTGATACGATTGTCAAGATTATAAAAGAGTTTGATATTTTTAGCAAAAGGAAGTAAGGAGAATTTATGAATGGCTTTTTCGCGAAGTTGGATATCTAAAGGATAAAGTGTTTTTTCACTAAAAGCTGTATCAAAAATACAATCAATCGTAGAAAAGCCTGCACTTTCATAATTACGAATTAATGCCTCAACTGCGTAAAGCTTACCCGTATAAATATTGACAATGGGTTGAAAAGCAAAGTCTGCAACTTCAACCAAATTGTTCCATTTTTCACTAAGCATCGAAGTATCATTCCTCAATTTAATTTGAGAAATGATACCTATGAGTCATTACTAAAGCATTACATGTAATCTAATCGCAGTTTTCAACACAGATTTTATGTGGAATGACCTGTCCACCACATCCTACAAAACAGTTATCATAACTTTGTTCACATCCACAATTGGTACTACAAAAGCTTTGCTGATTGACTAAAATTTGCTCAAATGAAGGTTTGGCGGGAACCCATGGTTCTCTTGGACGATCTCGCTTCATGTGCTTAAGATGATTGGCAACTTCATCTCTTTTGCGACATGAATAGGCATCTTTTTGTCGTTCGCATTGAAGTTGAAAGTGATTAAAATCACGACTATAATCATAATAATCTCGCTCCCATCTATGGATACTATTTTGAAAATGAGAAAGATCCATCATGTATCTACTATATGCCATGTCATAGGCTCTTAATTCATCTAATTCGACAGCTTTGGCTTTACCATAAGCATCATCTAAACAATATTGATACCGTCTTTGACATTGGTCTTGACATGCATTTCTAATAGAAGCACAATTATCTAAACACCCTTTTGAAACACCAGAAACTGGGGGAATATATTGATTTTGAATAACATAACGAGGGCCACAACCACTAAAAAGAAGCAATATCCCGAGCAAAAGATAAGCATACATGTAAAGCCTTTTTTTGTAAAATTTTAAACTAAAATCGTGAAATAATAGCGAATTTTTAGGGTCCTTGGAGTACAGCACCTTTGAGATATGTTTTCATGATGCGCTCATACGCGGATGTGCCACTGCTATCTTTCTCTTTAAGGCGATCTAATTGTGTTTGCATAATAGCAATTTGGGATTTAGGCACATCTTTACCCGCAGCGATATAATAATAACTCTCCTCAAGAAGATACAGCATATGGTACTGTTTGGGGTCTTGCGCTTCACTTACAAGATAATAGACAAAAGGGATATCGGTGTAAACTAAGGCATCAATTCTACCATTCTCAAGCATTTTATAGCCTTGTAGAGGCGTAGAAAGTCTTACCACTGAGACATTGGTATTAGAGCCTAACATCTGAAGTAACATGCGTTCAGCGGCTGTTTCTTTGATAGTTGCTATCTTTAATTTACTCACAATTTGGTGAAGATCGCCTTTGGGAAGTGTCGTGGTTTTTTTAGCGATAAATCCTAATTTAACCGTTGCCAAAGGTCCAACCCATTGAAAAAGGGCTTCTCGCTCTTTAAGTCTTGCGGTGCTAATGAGAAAGGAAGAAGGATGGGCAAGGGCTCCAGCATAAACATCTTTCCAAACATCAAGCCTGATTTCTTCTTGAGAAAGTTTTGGTCGAAGCGAAGATAAACTGGCATTTAAAAGGTCTACGCCTAAGCCTTGAACTTCACCTTTATCTCGAAAATTAAAGGGTGGATTTGGTCCAGCATACACTAATGGATCTGCCCCAAACAAAGCTGTTACACCAACCCATCCTGCTACTATGCCATAAAAGAAAAATGCTTTGAGTCGCACTGCTTGTCCTTTTTGATGTCACCAAATAAAATCTTAAGTCAAACATACATTTTTATTTTAATTAAAATTATTGATAAGTGTAACACAAACGAACTTAAGGACTTAAAATAGGCTGTTGATTCTTTAAAGATAAAAGATAGATGATATTACTCATTCCTCCACTTCCCAACACCATTGCCATCACAACGATTTGGTAACGCACTGCTACCATAGGGTCAATACCTGAGAGAATTTGTCCTGTCATCATACCAGGTAAAGAGACAAAACCGACTGCTAAAAATGAATTGATTTGGGGAATCATCGATGCTTTAAAAGCAATAGCTCTAGCTTCTTCATACGAATGTTTAAGCCTCTCTTTTGAAAAGCGCTCTGCTGCTAAAGAGATAGCATTCATGGCATTTGCAAACAACATACCTGAAAGAGGAATCACCACGCGTGGCTCAAAAATATTGTCCAAGTCTAAGACAAAATAGAGTATTAAAAGGAGGTTGACACTACCTCCAACACCTATAGCAAAAAGGAGTATCAGATAAGTTTTAAGGTCTTTATTTTGAATATGTCGCCTAGCAATCAGCGAAGCTGCTATCACCATAATG
The DNA here is from genome assembly GCA_028705785.1 of Sulfurospirillaceae bacterium. Lineage (GTDB taxonomy): Bacteria > Campylobacterota > Campylobacteria > Campylobacterales > Sulfurospirillaceae > Sulfurospirillum. The sequence continues at coordinate 4,588 of JAQWCT010000007.1, forward strand.
CTCACAAGTAAGCTTAAAAGCCAAAGAGAATTGGTTTCAAACAAAGAGGTTAGCACATAGCCTATCGCAATGAGTTGAACACTCATACGAAGGGTTGCTGTGGCTATCTCTGTTTTATTATCCGTCCATCGATAATAAAAATAACTAATGATTAAAAGAGGAAGTGCCATATATAAAAGATTGGAAAGAGGAATTGTCTGCATCACATTCCTTAAATATCATAAGCACCACTTCCGTGGTGCTTATGGTAAGATTATTTATTCGTGATTTTTAAAGCAGCCACAATAGCAGCAATATGCTCATATTTTGCTTGGTCATCTTCAATTTCATGAATTGCATCAAGGGTAAAGGTAGGTAATTTTTGATCCAAATAGGTGGTATTAAAGATACCTTCTTTAAAGTCTTCATCGCGTACAATTTGCCTATGAAGTGGGATGTTTGTAGGAATACCTGCGATGATAAATTCATCCAAAGCGCGTCTTGATTTTCGAACCACACCCTCCCAATCAAGTCCTGTAACGATCAGTTTGCCTATCATCGAGTCATAATTACTAGGGACAATATAGTCTTTGTGTCCAATAGAATCGAGTCTAACCCCAGGGCCGCCAGGAGAGAGATAGCTGGTAATTCTTCCAGATGATGGGAAAAAGCCTAATTTTGGGTCTTCTGCATTGATCCTAAATTCGATAGCATAGCCTCTAAATTTAATATCTTCTTGCATAAATGGTAGTTTTTGACCCTCAGCAATACGAATCATGCGGTAGATAATATCTACGCCCGAAATCGCTTCAGTGATGGTATGTTCAACTTGAACACGGGTATTCATTTCAATAAAGTAAAAATTATCATCTTCATCAACCAAATATTCTATCGTTCCAACACTCTCGTATCCAAGCTTAATCATCGCTTTTTTAGAAGTTCGCAGGAGCTCTCTTCGTACATTATTGTTCAGTCTTGGACTTGGGGCAATCTCAACTACTTTTTGGTGTTTTCTTTGAATGGAACAATCTCGTTCTGCTAAGTGAATCACATTGCCATATTTATCAGCGACGATTTGTACTTCGATATGTCGTGGATTGGAAAGATATTTTTCAATAAAAGCATCCCCTCGTCCAAAAAATCGCTCTGCTTCTTTGGTTGCCGCTTCAAACATCGGAATGAAATCTTCCTCTTTTTTGACAATACGCATACCTTTTCCACCGCCGCCAAAAGCTGCTTTGATGATGACAGGAAAACCGATTTCTTTGGCTATTTTAACTGCGTCATCCATATTGGTTATAGGTTCATCCGTACCTTCAATGACAGGAACACCTACAGCTTTCATTGCGACTTTAGACGCCATTTTATCGCCAAAAAGAGCGATATGCTCAGGTTTTGGACCAATAAAAATAAGCCCATTATCGATACAATGTTGAGCAAATTCTGGGCTCTCTGACAAAAATCCATAACCTGGGTGAATGGCATCCGCACCCAACTCTTTGGCAACAGCAACGATATTTTTATAGTCTAGATAGACTTGAATAGGGTCGCCCTCCAAAAGATAACTCTCATCTGCTTTTCGTACCCAAACACCACTTGCATCTATCGTCGAAAAAATAGAGATACTTTGTATTTCAAGCTCTTTACAGGCTCTAATAATTCTAAGCGCTATCTCACCTCTATTGGCGATTAAGACTTTTGTAATTTTCTTTCCTTCCATCAACTGTGCCCCTCATCAAATTTTGGAAATTATATCAATATATGTTTAAACTAAAACTACACATAATTTCAACCTATCATCATATCCAGTCTGCTCTTTTGACACTCTCATCAATATCTCGTCCCATGTCTTGATGTAAAGCCCAATAATACGCCACAAAATTTTCGACTTCCTTGTTTTGTGGTAGATAAAAATCACCTTTTTTCAGTGCAAATATTTCAAGAAATACTTTAGCATCTCTCTTTTCAAGATAATGCTCTGCCAAAGATTTATAAGTTTTGATATACCACTCTTTTAACGCCACATATCGCTCATGCGACATATCAATATGTAATTTTTCATCAAAATGCAACACGCCACTTTCAAAAAGTCCACTCAAATGAATCAACCCTTCACAATAATAAGGCTCAACCTCACCTGTTTTCATCCACGCGATAAGCCCCACTGCTCGTTTAATCGTATCTGCAAATACATACTCTACCAAGCTTTCATCTTCGTCCATGAAAAATGAAACCAATCCACCTGTGGTTGCTTTAAACTCTTCGATATTTTTAAAGACACCACTTTTATTCATCACGAGTTCCGTGTCACTATCCATCCATAAGATATGTCCAAACTCATGCCCGATGGTTGTCACTTCATAGACTTGATGCCAAATGTCTGCGTGATGAAAAACCAGTTCTCGCTCTTTATCCATAAACGCTTGACCAAACACCTCTTTTTGAATCTTCAAGAACGGTTTTGAACGAAGAGAATCTAAGATATTGTCCGAAAAAGCAAAAACTTTTTTACCCAGTTCTGTACTAACATTCTCATCATTAGGCACGACTTGAGCGGAGAAAAGTCCATTGAATTCTGCGGCATAAAAGAGTGCTGGACGACCGATGTAGAGCTGGATTCTCTTAAGATTAGAGAGGACACTTTTCTTTACATGTAAGGCTTCATGGTTACCAAAAAGTGTTTCAAACATCATGCTTACTCTTTGATAAGTTTTTTGTGCATTTTGGTTCAAAGGGTTGCTTAAACGCACATCCCACTCAAGCGCAACTGCTTTTTTATAATGGTCTTCGTAGTATTCTAAAGGATGTCCAATTTGAATAGGTGCAGTAATACGCATCCATCTTCTATCCACCTGCGCCCATCTTCGAATCAACTCTGTTCTATCTTCTTCAACAAAAGCATCCCTCAGCGCTTCAAAATAGGCGATATACGCCTCTTTTTGATCATAATCTGGGTCTTCTAACTCTTGTAAATCATCGATTAAAGACTCCAACGCATCCTTTACATGTAAGACTTCCCTTGGAAAAGCAACCGCGTAAGATAGAGCTTCATAGCCTTTTCCAACCTTTTCTAGTACCGAGTATGACCTATCGCCATCATTCCCTTTCTCATCTGGGTCATACAGTCCTTTTCATGTAGCATTTTGGCAATGGCTTCACCATTTTTATCAAATTCAAGTTCCAAAAGAGGGTTGATGGTGTTGATGATGTGCTCGTTCCAAACAGATTGCCACTCGCTCATCGCGATACCTATCGCATGAACGCCTCGTAAAATGCGTCGATAAAAGGGAGAAAGTAACCACTCTTCTTCGATATGAGTAATCAAATTGGCATGTCGTTCGAGATAAAAATCCTTCACCCAAAGATAAGCTTTCTCTTTGGCTTGAGTAATAAAAATGCTATCTTTTTCCTCTTTTTCCAATGCCTGAACCATCTGTTCATCGCGCAAACCGATCAAACGACTCAAAAGCGCAACACGGTTTTCTTTAATGCAAGAAAGCTCAATACTGATTAAAAAATCGTCAATAAAGGCTTCAATCTCTTTATCAACCTCTCCATTTTCAACAATGGCAAAATAACGACCAAGTTCTCTTTGCCTCTCTCCTAATAATTCATAAAATCGTTTTAAATCATTTGCAAATTTATCACTCATATCTATTCCTATTATTTTTAAGTATAATTTTATCACAGAACGATTAATGAGGAGATTTTTCAATGCAAAACGAGTGGGCGATAGAGACTAAAACCATCCAATGTGGCTGGGAACCTAAAAACGGTGAACCCCGTGTACTTCCTATTTATCAAAGTACAACTTACAAATATGATAGCGCCAAAGAGGTGGCTATGCTGTTTGATTTAGAAGCTGCTGGACACATGTATTCTCGTATTTCAAACCCTACTTGCGAAGCACTGGAAAATAAAATCGCTGCCTTAGAAGGGGGAGTTGGCGCATTGGTCACTTCATCAGGACAAAACGCTTCAACCATCGCTATCACCAACATTTGTTCTTGCGGCGACCATTTTATCGCAGCAGGTGCTATTTATGGCGGCACGGTCTCTTTATTTACGAATACTTTAAAAAAGATGGGCATTGAAGTCACTTTGGTTGACGCAAGCCTTTCCATTGAAGAGCTTAAAACCTATTTTAAGCCCAATACCAAAGCCCTTTTTGGAGAAACGATTGCCAACCCAGCTTTAGATATTTTGGATTTTGAAAAACTCTCTAGTCTTGCAAAAATGATGCAAGTTCCTTTTATCGTTGACAATACTTTTGCGACACCCTATCTATGTCGTCCATTTGAACATGGCGCTGACATCGTGATTCATTCTGCAACTAAATATCTTGATGGACATGCCATTAGCGTAGGCGGTGTCATCGTGGATAAAGGAACATTTGACTGGACCAATGGCAAATTCCCAGAATTTACAACACCTGATAAAAGCTACCATGGGATTGTTTATAGCGAAAAATTTGGCGCTCTTGCCTACATCATTAAAGCCAGAGTTCAGTGGATTCGAGACCTAGGTTCTTACCTTTCTCCGATGAATGCATTTCTCACCAATGTGGGCATGGAAACCTTACATGTAAGGATGGATAGACACTGTGAAAATGCCCTTAAACTTGCAACATTTTTAGAATCTCATCCTAAAGTGAGCTGGGTCAATTACCCAGGACTTCCTAGCCATAAACATTTTGGAAGAGCTCAAAAATACCTCAAAGGGGCTAGTGGTGTACTCACCTTTGGCGTCAAGGGTGGCATGGCTGAGGGTGAAAAAGTGATGAACGCCCTTAAACTTGCAGCTATTGTGGTTCATGTTGCCGATGTTCGTACAGGTGTTTTACATCCTGCGAGCATGACGCATCGCCAACTCTCTAAAGAAGAACAAGCCTTGGCAGGCGTAACACCTGACCTCATCCGTGTTACAGTGGGGCTTGAAAATAGTAACGATATCATCAGCGATTTTGACCAAGCACTCAATACTATCTAACAACAAAAGAGATAACCATGGCAAACCGATATGAAACTATCAATACTTATCTTAACAAAGGCATCATAGAGGCAAATATTGCCTCTGCCATTACCCATGAAACTTCCTTTTGCATTGCTAAGTTTGGCTTTGAAGTGGATACTGAAGATGGATTTTTTTTCAAAGACCTTATTGCTTTTATACACACTGAAATAGGTTTTAACCAGATACTTCAGCATTCGGGAGATACTTTCTTATTACTTCTTCGTGACTACAAAATTCACAATGCCAAAACGCTTTTGAAAAGAGTAGAACAAGGCATTAAACAACAATTCAAGATAGATATTAAAAATATTGGCATAACACTCTTTGACCCTAGTGATACCTATAAAAGCCTCCTAGATAGACTTGATAAATATTACATTATGTCTAAACTCTCTAGTCGTAAAAAGATATTTTATGGTACGCTGGATTTTGATTTTTATGAAACCCAAAATAAAAATGATATCCTTTCTACTATTATCAAAAAACTCAATGTCGCAACTTTACATAATCTTTTCAATGGTATTCCTATCAAAGAAGAAGTCACCATTGCTAAATTTGAAGAGGGTATCGCGCAAATAAAAGTCAATAGTGCCAAAATTCATTTTTATACCAAAGAAGACTTTACTTTTATCCAACATGAAAAAATTCCTAACATTATTAAAGCTAGGATTATCAAAGTTGACCATGCAAAATCACTTGTCGTCCTCAATAATCTCGAATTTCTTGATGCATCACCTGTGGAGCGAGGAGATATTCGTGTAGCCCCCGCAAAACGAATCAATGCTACACTTTTATTTAACAGAATTAAACTCCTTGATGGCAATGTTTCTAATGTCTCAGAAAGTTCTATCGCTATTAATGTCAAAATTACAGATGTTGAAAAATTATTAGAAAAAAGTTTTTTAGACAAAGAACTTGAATTAGAATTTCAAATCCCTACCGATAAAAGCTTTTTAACTAAAATTGTCACCAAAGCTTTCATCTTTAGCATCGTTAATGAAACAATTGTACTGAACATCCACCCCTCCGTCTTTATGAAATCCAAAATTCGTCAATACATTGCTTTGCGGCAAAATGGTCTTTTGGTGGATTTAAAACAGTATCTTAAAGGCGTTGTTTTGTAAAATTAAAGCAAAATAACTACATTTTTTAGATAAAGTTGCGACACAAAAATTAGGATAATACTATGTCTGTACTTTGGGAAGCTTTGAATAATATCAGCACACTTACGATTTGTTTGCTACTTTTGTCCCTAGCTATTGCTCTATTTTATGAAATGATTAACGGTTTTCACGATACTGCCAATGCAGTTGCAATGATTATTTATACGCACTCTATGGAAGCTAGACACTCTGTCATTATGTCAGGTATTATGAACTTTTTAGGCGTTATACTAGGTGGCATTGGTGTTGCCTATGCTATCGTTCATTTACTTCCTGTTGATATCATGGTAGAGTCCAATCAAAATGCTTCATTGGCGATGGTTTACTCTTTGCTTATTGCTGCAGTTATTTGGAATTTTGGTACTTGGTATTTTGCATTGCCCGTGTCTAGTTCACATTCTCTTATCGGCTCTATCATCGGGGTAAGTACGACATTTGGTCTTTTAAATGGTTTTGAGCTTTCACAAAGTGTCAACTGGAAAGTGGTTTATACTGTCTTAACGGGGTTGGCATTATCGCCACTTATAGGCTTTGGCTTATCCTTTTTATTGATGAAATTATCGAGAAAATATATCAAAAGCCCAAAACTTTTCAAATCGCCTAGCCAAGAAGAGAAGCGAAAGCACCCTAACTTTTGGGCAAGAATGGGCATTATTGCCACAGGAGCAGGAGTGAGCTTTGCGCATGGCTCAAATGATGGGCAAAAAGGTATTGGTCTTATCATGATTATCCTCATTGGCATCTTGCCAAATTATTATGCCCTTAACATGGAATCACATCATTATAAAATTATCCAAACCAAAGACGCTGCGAACAATTTAGCAAAATTTTATGCAGATAATAATGAAGTCCTTACCCAGCTTGTGAGTGAAAAACAACTGGTGAGTGCTCTGAAAACAAAAAACACTATTGCAGAGTGTGATGTCAATCAGGTTGATACGACTATAGCACTGGTAGCAACGAAACTTAATGGTATAGATTCGTATTCACAACTCTCTAATGAAGATAGATGGAGTGTGCGAACCAGTATTTTATGCTCAGATAACTTTTTTACACAAGCTCAAAAAACGTATTTACTCATTGACAAAGATAAGGCTGATTATATCGCTGCACAAAGAAAAAACTTGGTTTCACCTATCGAATATGCTCCTTATTGGGTTATTATGGCTGTTGCCTTTGCCATTGGGCTTGGTACGATGATAGGTTATAAAAGAATTGTACATACCATTGGTGAAAAAATTGGTGCAAAGCCTATTAACTATATGCAAGGGACTGTTGCGCAATTTACTGCTATGATAACCATTTTATTGGCAAATATTTTACATACTCCTGTGAGCACAACCCATATATTATCGAGTGCCGTTACAGGCTCCATGTCATCAGAAACAGATGGAGGTCTCCAAAAAGGCACTGTCAAAATCATTCTTCTTTCATGGCTTTTCACTTTACCATTTACAGCTTTGATGGGTTCTGGTATTTACATTTGTCTTAACTTTTTAATGAAGTAAAATTACACTAACTTCTTCCCTTAATCCATTCAACACATAGAGTTTGGTATCATGTCCAAACTCTATCCAAGTACCACCAAAGGAATTTTTATTATGTTATTTTCAGATTTACGCTTAAGTGCGCCTATATTAAAAGCTGTCCATGAAGAAGGATATACTACACCAACACCGGTACAAGAAAAAGCGATTCCACCCATACTTGAGGGGCGCGATATGCTCGCAGGGGCGCAAACAGGTACGGGGAAAACCGCAGGATTTACCTTGCCTATTTTAGAGATACTTTCACGCGAAACCCATCCAAAAGGCAAAAACCATATCCGTGTGCTTATCCTCACGCCAACCCGTGAACTCGCAGCACAAGTTGGAGAGAGTGTACAAACTTATGGTAAATATCTGCCTTTTAAAAGTACAATTATTTTTGGAGGGGTTGGTATACAGCCACAAATTAAAGCACTTCGCTCAGGCATCGACATCCTTATCGCCACTCCAGGGCGCTTACTTGACCATGTTTCACAAGGCACGATTGATTTAACCCATGTTGAGATTCTTGTACTTGATGAAGCTGACCGAATGCTTGATATGGGATTTATCAGAGATATTCGTAAAGTCATCGCTATTTTACCTGCCAAAAGACAAAACCTTCTTTTTTCTGCAACCTACTCTGATGAGATTAAAAAATTGTGTGAGTCCATCTTAAAAAACCCTGCCATCGTCGAAGTTGCCAGACGCAATACTTCGAGTGAACTTGTCACACAAAAGGTTATTTTGGTAGATTGTAAGCGCAAAACTGCTCTTTTGGGAGAGCTTATTAAGAAAAACCGCTGGGCTCAAGTATTGGTTTTTACACGAACTAAACACCAAGCCAATAAAGTTTCAGACTACCTTATCAAAATCGGCATTAGTGCCGCAGCCATCCATGGAAACAAAAGCCAAGGAGCTAGGACTAAAGCTCTGAGTGATTTTAAAGCAGGTATCGTCAAAATTCTTGTGGCTACGGACATCGCAGCACGAGGACTTGACATCGACCAACTTCCCCATGTCGTCAACCTTGAACTTCCCAATATCGCAGAAGACTATGTTCACCGCATAGGACGAACAGGGCGAGCGGGGAACAATGGAGAAGCTATATCGCTTGTCTGCGTAGATGAATACGACTACCTTAAAGGTATCGAAAAGCTCATCAATCGCAAATTGGAGAGAGAAACAATCGCGGGGTTTGAGCCTGACCTTACCATTAAGCCAGAACCCATCCAACAAGGCAGAGGTCAAAGACCAAGTGGCGCACCCAAACGAAAAGACAATGCCCCTAGAGAATATGTCGAAAAAAGGCGAGAGCGCAACAGATGACCATTTTTGTCGACGCCGATGCTTTTCCTAATGTCCTAAAAGAAATCCTGCTTCGCTTTGTTCTAAAGCGAAGCATCCCCACTCGCTTCATTGCCAACAAGAAAATTGCCATTCCTGATGTTCCCTTCATCAGCATGGAAATAGCCCCACAAGGCGCAGACGAAGCAGACCACCTTATCGCCTTTACATGTAAAGAAGGTGACCTCGTTATCACCGCAGACATTCCTTTAGCTGATAGAATCGTAAGTCGTGGAGCCATTGGATTAGATCCGAGAGGAACTATCTACTCGCAAGAAAACATTAAAGGATTACTTGCCATGCGAAATCTCATGCAAGAACTCCGTGATGGAGGTGAAATCACGGGAGGTCCAAGTGCTATCGGGGAAAAAGAGAAAAGAGCTTTTGCAGATGGACTCAATGCCCTCTTACAAAAGCTTTAGCATCTCAAAAAACAGCTTTTTTGAGATTTTTATCGTAATAGTAATATAAGCTAAAAATATATATAATCTTGACAAAGTTCATGTAATGGCTTAAGGCTTAAGCATACATCAAAAGTGAGCAAACACCTTCTTCACCTCTTTGATTCTTTCCTAACTCTATATTGCATGTGCTCTTTATATCTACACTTTAAGGAGAGATGATGAGATACTTTTTCAGCTTTTTGTTTAACATAGTGTGTGCTATGTTTATGTTCTTGTCAAGTATAGCAAATGCAGATTCGACTTTGCCGATTGATACCCGAGGTTATGCCCACAATGATCTTTTGGTTAGCGTTGATTGGGTTAAGGAGAACTTGAATAACGATAAAGTTTTCCTTATCGATGCACGAGGGGATGATGCTTATGGTAAAGAACATATTCCAGGGGCAATTTCAGCTACATGGCAAGCATTTTCAGATTTAAAAGCACCTAAAGGCAAAGGGTTTGCTATGCTTTTGGAACAAAGTGCCTTAACTAAAAAATTTCAAGAATTTGGTATTGATGATAAAAAAACCATTGTCCTCTATGCTGACCCTAATGGTTGGGGAGAAGATGGTCGCATTGTTTGGATGCTTCGAATGGCAGGGCTCAATAATACCAAAATCCTAGATGGAGGCTGGCCTGCGTGGAAAAAAGCCAAAGGAAGTACCACTACGACCAAAACTACGCCGACCCCAAGTGATTTTACTATCAAAACAATAAACACCGATATGCTTGCAACTACAGATTGGATTGTGGCAAATCGCAAAGAAATCATTGTCTTAGATACACGAAGCCAAAAAGAATGGGATGGCGCTACAGACTATAAAGAGCCTAGAGGTGGGCATATTAAAGATGCTATTCGCATTCAATGGTCAGATTTTTTCAATATTGATTCAACCATTAAAACTCAAACACAGATTAATGACATTATGAATAAAGCTGGAGTTAAAAAAAGTGACACTATCGCACTTTATTGTACATCAGGAATCCGCTCTGCGCATATGACGCTAATGCTTCGAATGGCAGGGTACGCAAAAGCTAAAAATTATGCTGCATCAATTAATGAATGGGGTGCCCTTAGTGACCTTCCTATGGAAAAATAAATACGCTCTTGCCCTGATAACTTTCATAGGCGTTGCAATCATCGCTTATTTTTTAAATGACGATTACAACTACATTGTGAAGACGGGTTTATCTTTACTTCATAGAGGAGATGCGAGTAGCCTTGAACGCTTCTTGTATCTCTATGAAGCATCTGGTGGTTTTGTTGTTATTGTTCTCTCGGCTATGGGATTTTTAGTGCCAACTTTGAGCATCTTACCCTTACTTGCTGCAAGTAGAGAACTGTATGGTTTTTATGTAGGAACACTCTATGTCTGGCTTGGTATTAGTGTGGGGCTTGTGCTCTTTGCGCTTATGATAAGAAGTGTTTTCTCACGAAAATTTGCTCGTAAAAAAAATGTTTAAAAGATTTTACATGTAAAGCCTTAAAAGCTTTACATGTAAAGAAAATTACCCGAAACGACCAGTGATATAATCTTCTGTTTTCTTCTCTTTAGGGTTAACAAAGAGCGTTTTAGCATCTGAGTATTCTATCAAGTTGCCTAAGTGAAAAAATGCAGTGTAGTCTGCAATTCTTGCGGCTTGTTGCATGTTGTGAGTGACGATGATGATGGTATAGTTTTTCTTCAAATCTAACATCAAGTTTTCAATCTTTTCTGTGGAAATAGGGTCAAGCGCAGAGGTTGGCTCATCCATCAAGATAACATCAGGCTCAACGGCAATGGCTCTTGCGATACAAAGGCGTTGTTGTTGACCTCCTGAGAGTGCAGTTCCTGGGTCTTTGAGTTTATCTTTGACTTCATCCCAAAGATTTGCACCTTTGAGTGCTCGCTCTACAAGTTCATCACACTCTTTACCTTTTTTCACGATATCGTGCATAATAGGTGCATAGGCTACATTCTCATAAATAGACTTTGGAAAAGGATTGGGTTGCTGAAACACCATACCCACACGCTTTCGAACCGCTACCACATCGATAGATTTGTCATAAATATCGTGTCCATCAATACCGATGTATCCCTCAACTCTACAGCTTTGAACAAGATCATTCATACGGTTGATACAACGCAAAAAGGTCGATTTTCCACATCCACTAGGTCCAATGAGGGCGGTTATCTTTTTATTATAAATATCCATATTGATACTATTAAGCGCTTGTTTGTCACCGTAAAAAAGGTTAAGATTTTTCACTTCTACTTTGATTGTTTCTTGTATTGTTGAATCTGTGCTTCTACCACTCATGGCAGCTTGAATAAAATTATTTTCCATCTTGTTTACCACTTTCTTTCAAATTTTTTTCGTAAATACACCGCTACTGCATTCATGGACAGAAGCAAAACAAGCAAAACCACAATCGCGGCAGCCGTTCTCTCCAGATAAGCTTTCTCAGGCATCCCCGCCCAAGTAAAGATTTGTGCAGGAAGCACCGTTGCGGCATCACTGACACTTGTTGCAGCATCGGGGACAAAGGCTATCATACCCACGATAATGAGCGGTGCAGTTTCACCAATCGCTCGTGCGATAGAGATGATAGAACCTGTAAGGATACCTGGCATCGCCAAAGGTAAGACATGGTCCCTTACAATCTGCCACTTCGTTAGTCCTAGTCCAAATCCAGCTTGTCGAATACTCGCAGGAACAGATTTAAGTGCTGCTTTAGAACTTACAATGATCACAGGTAAACTCATCAATGCCAAAGTCATACCTCCCACTAAAGGGGAGCTTCTTGGAACACCAAAGAAGTTGATAAATATCGCCAATCCCAACAAACCAAAAAGGATGGAGGGAATCGCGGCAAGATTGTTAATATTGACTTCGATGATATTCGTCAGTTTGTTTTCTGTGGCAAACTCTTCAAGATAAATTGCCGTCATTACACCAATCGGAAAAGCAATAATGATGGTAACGAGCATCGTCATGATACTACCGATAATGGCCGAATAAATACCAGAGTTTTCAGGAATTTTAGAATCACCGGTGGTGAGAAAAATTTTGTTAAATTTCAATTCTACCTTTCCTTGCCCTTTAAGTTCATCGACAAACTCTCTATCACGGCTTGAGGTACGAGATTCTTTACCTTTAATATATTGGTCAACCTCAGAATTTGCTAAAACCCAAAACTCTTGGGTTGTATTCATCCACGAAGGATTTTGCTTAATTTGACCCGGTAGATCTCTTAGCCATGCACGACTAATCACCTTTAATTGCTTACCGCTTACAGCACCATAAGGATTTTCGACTACTTCTTCTGTGATTTTGACTTCCATATTAATATAAGTTTGAAAGAAAGCAGGATAGCCTGCACGCACAATATCAACCAAGAAAAAAATCAAAAAAGTAACTGAAAAAGCAATTGCTAACATCGTACTGTATTTAAAAAGTTTTGCTTTTTGATTACGCCTCTTAATTTGAGGTATGTAAAAATAATGATCGTCGTTGTTCACATTCATCCTTTAGAGTGTTGAAACTTTGTATTTTCTATGAAAACTTCGGATAGTACTCACTGAGACGATGTTAATACACAGTGTTACAACAAAAAGCACAAAACCGAGTGCAAAAGCTGAGAGTGTCAAAGGATTGTTAAACTCTTGATCACCCGTTAAAGATTCGACGATTTTGACGGTAACTGTGGTCATGTCTTCTAGAGGATTCCATGTAAGGTTAGGTCTTAAACCAGCCGCCATAACGACAATCATCGTTTCTCCAAGCGCCCTTGAGACAGCCAAAAGAATAGAGGCTATGATACCGGGCATCGCTGAGGGCAAAACCACAAAGCGAATCGTCTCCGCTTTATTCATCCCAAGTGCATAAGCACCATTTCGCATATTTTGAGGGACTGAGCTGATAACATCATCGGACAATGAAGAGATAAAAGGAATAATCATAACACCCATGATAATACCGCAAGAGAGCGCATTTTGGTACTGTGCCTCAACCCCAAACAGTGCAAAAAAGTGTACTACCGCTGGCGCAATTGTCAATGCCGCAAAAAAGCCATAAACAACCGTAGGGATACCCGCTAAAATTTCTAAAAAAGGTTTAAGTTGCGCCCTTGCACGAGAACTTGCATACTCTGACATATAAATAGCAGAGAGCAAACCGATGGGAACCGCTAAAATCATCGCCATAATGGTGATGTAAAAAGTCCCTGCAAAGATAGGAACTGCGCCAAATTTTGCCTGAGCAGAACCAGCATCCGCACGCCCAGCTCCTTCTAAAAATGCCGTATCAGGTGACCACTCCGTTCCAAAAAGAAAGTAACTGATACTTTGCGTTTGGAAAAAGTGCAATGCCTCAAAGATAATAGAAAGCAAAATACCAAAAGTCGTCATAACGGAAATCAAAGAGGCAAAAAGTAACATCCCTTTGATGAAATTTTCAACCCCATCTCGTGCTCTCGTCAGTGGCGCGACCTTAAGTAAAAACACCCACATCGTAAGTGCCCCTACGCTCAAAGCTCCACTAACCAACATAAAAGGAGGTATAGCGTTGATGCCAAAAAGATATAAAAATACTCCCACAACACCAATGGTTATTACAGGAAGTCCTGTATAGAGTGCCACAAACCAACCATACTGGTCGGGTTGAGAATGCATTTTAATACCTTTGGAGCGAAGTCTTACCGCTTTGCTTTTACCAATGATATAGCCTATAAACACGAGCGGAACAAGACCGCCAAAAAAGATGAGATAGAGACTTTGTGTGCTCACCAGTGTCCTTTAAAAAAAATAGGAGCAACTCTTTCGAGCCACTCCTTTGTCTTACATGTAATGATTAAGGTAAAATTGTGTGTTTTTTAACCATATCTTCGGTTAATTTTGTTTTAGCTAAAACAGCAGTTTGTACTTTTTTAAGCTCTTCTGTTGTCATTGGAACCAAACCGATTGTTTTTAAAACACCTTTTTGTCCTACCATTTTGTCATCAACATAAAGCTTGAAAAATTCATCCATACCTTTAACAGCACTTCTGTGAGAATTTTTTGCATAGATGTAAAGACTTCTTGAAATAGGATATTTGCCACTTGAGATATTTTCTGAAGTACATGCAACGCTATCAATGACTGCGCCATTAACTTTATCGCCATTTTCTTCTAGGAAGCTATATCCAAAAATACCAAATGCAGCGGTATCTTTCGTTAATTTTTGAACGATTAGGTTGTCATTTTCACCTGCTGGAACAAATCCACCGTCTTGTCTGATTGCTTTGTATTTGCCTTTTTTATCGCCATACGCATCAAACTTTTTAGAAGCAGCTTCCATAACCATCTCATCAAATGAATCTCTTGTACCTGAAGTGGTTGGAGGACCATAAACGGTTATTTTTCTATTGGGAAGTTTTGCATCAATTTCATTCCATGTTTTGTATGGGTTTTTAATCAATGACTTTCCATCAGTACTTGGAACTTCTTCAGCCAAGGCTAAGAAGAGTTGTTCTTTACTGAGTTCAATTGTACCGTTTGATTTAGATTGAGCAACAGCAATACCATCAAATCCAACCATCATCCCCGTAATGTCTGTAACGCCATTTTTAACACATGTAGCAAATTCATCTGCTTTAATAGGTCTTGAAGCATTGGTAAAATCTGGTGTATCAAGTCCATCGCCTGAACAAAATATTTTCATACCACCACCTGTTCCAGTAGACTCTACAACAGGAGTTGGATTGCCTGTAACAGCTTTAAATTCTTCTGCTACATAGCTTGTAAAAGGATACACAGTAGATGATCCAACAATTTTAATCTGGTCTCTTGCACTTGCAGTAACACTTAATGCTGCAACACTCAAAAGCGCTATAGCACATGTTTTGATAGTCATTTGTTAACTCCATATTGAGATTTTAAACATGGTTATTGTAAAGAAAATTGATTACAACTTGGTTACAATTTGTTATAATGAAACACCCTTTTTGTGGAGAAACAAATTTATCAACGAACAATGCCAGCCCTCTTTTTGGGTCACGGTTCACCCTTAAATCTTCTCTTAGACAATACTTTTACGCAAGGCTTGAGCGAGCTAGGAGAACAATTACCCAGACCTAAAGCTATCCTTGTTATCTCCGCACATTGGTACACAGATGCTACACAAGTCAGTTTTTCACGCGATGTTAATGAAACTATTTATGATTTTTATGGTTTCCCCAAAGCGCTTTATGACCTAAGCTATCAAGCGCCTAGCGATAAAACATACGCGACCAAAATAGCAAATCTACTCCATGTACCTTTAGTTGAGCGAGGTTTAGACCATGGAGCTTGGATGCCCTTGCACTTTTTATATCCCAAAGCAGACATTCCTACCTTTCAACTAAGCATCAATAAAAATCTTCCTTTATCCTTACATGTAAAGATAGGAGAGCAGTTGCAAAGTTTAAGAGATGAGGGTGTACTCATCATTGGAAGTGGTAATATAACGCATAATTTGGGACAAGTAGATTTTTACAATATCGATGCAACACCACCTCTTTGGGCTTTAAATGTCGATGCGTTTATCGCAAAAGCATTTGAGACAAGGGATATTGAACATTTAGTCAATATTCAACAATACTGCGATGAATTTCCCATGGCACACCCTTACATTGACCATTATCTACCTCTTTTGTATGTGGCAGGAGCACTCAAAAAAGAGGACACAATCACCTCTATTTTACAGTTTTTTCAAAATGGTTCGCTGAGTATGAGAGGTTTTATCCTGCGTTAAAATTTGCTATTTGGAAGATGCTAAAGAGGCACTCACGGCTACAATACTCTCTAATTTGCGTGTGATTTCATCCATAGCCTCACTCTCTTTTTTCGCAGCAATGCTAATTCGCTCAATCTCTTCTTGCGTCATGATAATTTCATTGACGGTGCACTGCAAGGCTGGTACTATTTTGTCCATAACTTGCTGTACGGCTTGAATGGAAGTTCGAATGTTATCGGTTGATTTATTACTTTGTTCTGAGAGTTTGCGAACTTCATTGGCAACAACAGAAAACCCTCGTCCATGCTCTCCTGCACGCGCCGCTTCTATCGTAGCATTGAGGGCTAAAAGATTGGTTTCACTGGCAATATATTTCATCGCCACTGTGATAGCACCGATGTTTTCAACCGCTTGGGTCAATTCTTGCGCCATGGCATTAGTGCTTTTGACATTGCCAACTTCGGTTTCTAATTTTGAATTTACCAGTACGATGGTATTGGCGGTTTCTTCGATGGATTTTGAAGCATTTTGTGTAATCAAAGAAATCTCTTGGGTTTGAGCTGCAAGTTTTGTGGAGACAAGCAAAGCCTCTTTAAGAATTTTTTCACTATTGAGTGCAGTAACAACTTTGGCTAAACCGCTGACACTCTCCATCGTAGCCGTCCTTGGAGGACTTGGAATGATGGTGGCATCAGGAAGTAAATAATGTCCATATTTTTCAAAAAGCGCTTTTCCTCTAGAAACATACCCATCCGTACCTAAAATGTAGTGTGTTTTAGAAAGCCATTCTTGAGTCTCCTGCGCACTACACTCATCATATGCGATGATTTTATAAGTGATATGGTTGAGTCTGTATTTTTCAAGAAACTTCAACATCACATTAGCACCAGAGGCACTGTTATTAAAAATGACAGCACTTTCTCCGCTAGGAATCCGACTCACATCAACAAAAAAATCCGTAGGAGGCACAAACTCTACAGCAATCACTTTTTCTTTGCCATACTTTTCAACCATCTCATCATATCGATTGACAAAACAAACAACAAGATCAAAGTTGGCAAGAGGATAATTTTGATAGTTACTCAAAGTGGCTTTTTGGTAGGTTACAGCGGTGGATAATGTGGCATCTACTAAAGAAACTAACTCTTGCGTAGTTGCCTCATTGGCACCTATTAACAATAGATTGGCACTCATATGCTTCCTTATAACTTCAAGCTTGGCGAGAAAGATACACTTAAATTATAATGTAGCATATGAGATTTAAATGGGACTTTACTTGATGTATCGCTTTTTCTTTACCTCTTTAATCTTGGCAATATCAACGATAATAAAGCTATCGACACAATTGGCAAACTCTTTGTCAACATTAAAATCCACAAAAGCGATGCCGCCTTCTTCGCATAAATCCGAATACTGTTTATACAGTGTTGGAACCGTTAAATCCATATGAGAGAGCTGTTCTTTCAAGACTAAAAAATCCTCTTTATAATCATTGCCTTTGAAAAAAGAGAGCGCTTCTTCTTTTTCCAGTTTACTCATAAAAAAGCTATCCTTTGCTTTGACGAAAGATTTTGATGCAGGGAAATAGAGTTGATAAAAAGAGATAATCAAATTTTTGGCGACCTTGGGATAAGTATCGCTTAATGACACTGGTCCGTACATGTAACGAATATTAGGATGCACACTCAGATATGCTCCAATCCCCTGCCATAGGTAATCCAAAGCTCGTGTTCCCCAATAGCGAGGTTGCACAAAGCTTCGTCCAAGTTCTATGGCATTGGAGAGATAGGGTGTAAATTCTGGCATAAATTCAAAAAGCGTATTGGAGTAAAAACCCTCCACTCCAAAATACTCTGTGATAAAATTTGACTCCCCAATGCGATAAGCCCCTACCACTTCAAGCTCTTCTTCATCCCATAGTACAATATGTTTGTAGTGTTTATCGAAAATATCAACATCGCGTTTATGTCCACTTCCCTCTTCTACTTTGCGAAAAGTCAGCTCTCTAAGACGACCTATCTCTTTCATTAATACTGAGCCTGATTCATGCTCATAAAGATAGATTTTTTTACCATCACTGGTTTCACCTAATAAGGAAGAGCCTTTGAGTTCTGCTCTAATCGCTTTTCGCTCTTCAGGATGAGCAATAGAAGTTTGTGTCGCAAAAATACCTTTTTTGTCTTTACTGATTTTATACAAATGTTTTTTCAATAAATTGATGAGCATGGCATCACCCAACATCGATTTTTGGAGTGTTTTATACGCTATGGGTTCACCAACTTTAAACCCAATCACTTTAGAGCGTTTTTTGAACATCTCATTAGCAAGTAAAAAAGTGGCTATTTTTTTATTAACCATCGAAAGGGTATAAAAAAGAGGTGAATTTTTAGCATCAATAAAAACAGGCAATATCGGTGAATTACTCTTTTGTGCAAACTTTAAAAAGCCTTTTTTCCATTTAGTATCTTTTATCCCCGTAGGCTGTGCCCTGGACACCTCTCCTGAGGGAAAAATAATCAAAGCTTCATCATTTTCAAGCGCTTCATAGATTTTTTTCAAAGACTCTTTGGTGGTTGTGCCATTAAGTGTGTCGAGGGGAATAAAGATGTTTTTGAGTGGCTCTATTTGCATAAGCACATCATTGGCTAAAACTTTGATATCTACTCTTACCTCTTTGACCAGTGAGATTAGAGCTAGCGCGTCAAGCGCACCTAGAGGATGATTGGCGATGATGATGACTCTGCCTGAAGCGGGAATGTGCGCTTTATCTCTATTAGATACGGTATAGCTAAAGTTAAAATATTCCAAAACGGCTTCCACAAAATCAAATCCCTTAAAAGATTCTCCGTGCATCAAAAAATGATTAATTTCTTCTTGATGCAAAATTTTCTTGAGTAAATACACCACAAAATTACGCACCATCGCAGGATAGCGTACGATACTAGGATATTTTAAAGAAAGCGTTTTTTCTACATCAACCATGGTCTAACCCCTATTATATTTTCGCTTATTATAAAAAGAGGTTGTTACAATATGATAACGAGAAGCGTGTTTTTATGTTACCATATCGTAATGATTTCACACTACAATAAGCCTAATTTATTTTAAGGAAAAGGTATGCTTCAAAAATATGAAGAAAGACTTATTGATATCAAAAAAATGCTCCTAGAGCTTGGCACAGAAGTAACAATGGCTTGTGAGCGCGCACTTGGGGGGATTGAAAATCTTGATGTATCTCGTTTTGAATCTGCAAGAGCTATTCTTAAGAATACAGAAAATATCGCCAATGCCATTGATAATGAAATCGTTGTAACCTTGGCTCTTTTTGGACCAGAGGCTAGAGATTTGCGTAAAATGGTTGCCTATTTAAAAATTACCAATGAACTTGTGAAAATTGCTGAAAATGTACGAAGCTTTAGTAAACGAATGGGTGGGCATCTTCAAGGTGATATCTCTTTTAACTCACTCCATGAATATTCTGTGCATCTTTGCAAAAGTGCTACCAAAGCTGTTACTTTAGCGATTGGAACGATTGATATTGCTGAAAAAGAGACTTTAGAAGATATCTATCGTAAAGTGAAAGTTGAAGAGAGCAAGTCTGATGATCTTTACTCTATTTTGGAAAAAAATATTCTCACCGACATTGCTAAAGTCATCGACCAATCAGCTGATTATATTCAGATTTTAAGTACCATGAGAAAGCTAGAACGCATGGCAGATAGAAGTGTTAATATCGTCCAACTAATGATCTTTGCCCGTGTTGGCGGAGAGATGAAAACTTACTAGAAGCCTATGAAACATACGATTTTAATTATTGAAGATGAAGAAGACTTACTAGAACTTTTGGAGTATCATCTTCAAAAAGCAGGTTACGAAACACTGGGGTTTTTATCCACGAGAAATGTTGAACAATGTCTTTTAGAAGAGAGTATTCATCTTCTCATTGTGGATAGAAACTTGCCCAATACCGAGGGAAGTGAATTTGTAGCCAGTTTACGCAAAAAAGGGTTTGAACAAGCCGTTATCTTTGTTACGGCTAAAAATAGCGATACTCAAATCGAAGAGGGATTTTTACGCGGCGGTGATGACTATGTCACCAAACCATACAACATGAAAGAACTCCTTCTGCGCATTAAAGCTATCCTAGCACGCACAGTCCCAGAAAATAAAAACATTCTCTCCTATCGTGATATCGTTTTAGATTTAGAGGCACATCTCTTACATGTAGAGGGAAAAGTCGTAGAGTTGACCAAGCTTGAGTTTGATCTTCTTCGCACCCTCATCGAAAATAAAAAATCTGTCTTAACACGGGATTTTTTATTAGAGCATGTATGGAAAAATGATGAATTTTTTCAAGATAAAACCGTCAATGTCGCCATCAATCGCCTCAAACAAAAGATAGACCCACAAAAAAACAAAGACTATATAAAATCTATTTGGGGAGTAGGATATAGCCTATGCTAAGACTCCATCAATACTTTACAAGAGCCCTTCTTTTGCTTTTTTTGTCCACACTAGCCCTTTCAGGTCTGGTAAGTTACCTTACCATTAAAAATAACAATATTGAAAAATACCAACAAGAACTCCAAATGAGCATAGAAGTGATCAAGCTTCAACTCTCATCTATCGATGACTTGGATGCGTTTGCTAAAGCGATTAAAGAGAAAACTGAACGGCGATTTACGCTGATTGATGATATGGGAAAAGTATTGGCAGAGAGTGATTTTGATGAAGAAAAAATGAACAATCACTTATATCGAGAAGAGATTATCAAAGCGCAAAGAGAACCGTATGGCTCTGCTGTTCGCTACTCTGACACACTCAAAACAAATTTTCTCTATGTTGCCAATCGATTTAAGATAGAAGATAAAACCTTTTTCTTGCGCCTCTCTTCAAGCATGGATGGGTTGATGCACAACTTTTATGACCTTTGGGTCAAAATCACACTTATCTTTACGGTGAGTATTTTATTTGGGCTTTATGGAGCGTATGTCTTAAGTCAAAAAATTCGTTTAGAAATCAATAAAATCATCCAAAACCTTCAACAAATTGAAGATAAAGACTATAAAATAACACTCTCTTCTCACTTTAGTTTTGAGTTTTTCGAAATTGCAAATTTTTTAAAAAAACTTGCCACCAAAATGGAAAAACGCGCCAAACAAAAACGAAAATACACGGCTAAAATCAAACTTATCAGCCAACAGCGCAGTGATGTCATATCCGCTATTAGCCATGAATTTAAAAACCCTATCGCTTCGATTATGGGCTATGCTCAAACCTTAATCGATGATGGTGATGCCAATCCTCAAATTAGAGAACGATTTTTGGGTAAAATCGTGCAAAATGGACAAAAAATATCAGGGATGATAGACCGTTTAGCCCTTGCAACCAAATTTGAAAATGGTGATTTTTCCATTCAAAACAGCGAATTTGACATCGGGAAACTAACCCAAGAAGTCGTTCAAACTTTTAGAGAAAAGCATCCAGGAAGAACTATCGCTTACGAGATAGTAGAACAACGCATTAATGCCGATAAAACGATGATGGAAATCGTACTCTCCAACCTTATCGACAATGCCCTCAAATATTCACAAGAAGCTTTACATGTAAGCATTTATGACCATGCCTTACATGTAAAAGACCATGGTATTGGCATCAAGCCTGAAGATATTGACAAGGTCACGCACAAGTTTTTTCGCTCCAACACCCATTCATGGGATAACTCAATGGGACTAGGACTTGCCCTTGTAAGCTACATCCTCAAACTTCACAACACCAATCTTGATATACAAAGTACCTTAGGTGAGGGATCTGATTTTTCTTTTAAATTGCCTTGAAAGAACTTTGTATTATGATTCGCTCATTAACATGAATTATGAAGGCTTTATATGTACAATATGGGAGAACCCCGCATCAAAATCGTCGCTATGCCCAAAGACACCAACCCCTCTGGCAACATCTTTGGTGGATGGATTATGTCGCAAATCGATATTGCAGGCTCTCTTGCAGCCCGTGACCTCAATGTTCACAGGGGCGTTACTGTCGCAGTCAATTCCATCGAGTTTAAAGAAGCCGTCAAAGTGGGTGACATCCTTAGCTGCTATGGAAAAATCATCAAAGTAGGCAAAACCTCCATCACCACCCAAGTCGAAGTCAATTCTGAACGCTCCCATGAGGGAATTCGTCGATGTTTACATGTCACCAGTGCTATCGTGACTTATGTGAGTGTCGATAATGATGGCAACAAAAGAGAGATTCCTTACACTCAAAATGAACTGCTCGCTTTAGGCATTGAGCAAAAAAGCTAAAATACTTCTATAATGTAATGAAATTGTAACGCTTCTTTACTACTATTTTCACACTTAACGATTTTTACTTTGGAGGTTTTGTGTGAAAAATATAGCAACATTGTGTGTCTCTCTTTCTTTAGCGGTATCAAGCCTGTGTGCAGGAAGTTCAGTTGAATTTGTTGGGATGGATGCTCCCAAAACGCCTGAAGAAATGGCAAAAGCTTATTCACAAGCCAAAGTCATTATTCATACCCACAATGGCGGTACCATCGAAAGAGCACTTTCTTATGAAACACTTTTTGGCGTGAAAGATAAAGTAGGCACTAACAAAAACCCAGCAGGTCAACTCTACTCCATGTCAATGAAACCATTGATGGATCCTTTTAATAAACCTCTTATCGCTGAAACACCTGACAGCAACTCACTTTTAAATGTCGACGGCTCACTCTACCTTGTCACACACTACGAATATGACTGGATTTTAAGTGATGGCTCTTCGGCTGAAAAAAGTGATATCTGGCATAATCGTGCTCCGATGAGTATGACATTGACTTCCATTAAACAAGATGAGAAAAGTGGTAAGCTCAAAGCGACCGAGCAATATCCTGTCGATTTTTCAAAAGTGGGTGGTATCTGGATTCCTTGTTTTGGCTCACAAACACCTTGGAATACTCACTTAGGCAGCGAAGAGGATTATGACCTTTATTTTACAGCGGCTAGTGGCAAAGAGTATAAAAAAACTCAAAAAGGCTTAAAAGCTATGAGTGAGCTTTACTTTGAGGGTAAAAAAGAAGCTAAAGCTTATGACTATGGGTATATCACTGAGGTGAGTGTTGATGGCAAAGGCAAAACGGATGTCACCAAGCATTATGCCATGGG
>JAQWCT010000149.1 GCA_028705785.1 Sulfurospirillaceae bacterium
TATGTGCCCTACATGTAAAAAAACTGCTACGGTAGCAACCTTTACCAGTGGCAAAGAGATGGTGATAGAATGAAAATATATGAAATACCAAGTGAAATTGAACTTGCCAATTCCTTAGAGCAAAAACTTGAGCTTTTAAAGCAAATAGGCAGAAGTTTTAGTGTTTTCCGTATCGATTGTGGTAGTTGCAATGGCTGTGAAATCGAGATTTTTGCTGCCATTACACCGCTTTGGGATCCTGAGCGCTTTGGCTTTAAACTCGTTGCCAATCCTCGCCACGCTGATATTTTACTCTGTACCGGTCCTGTTACCCGTCAGATGTATTACCCACTTCTTCGTGCTTATGAAGCCACACCAGATCCTAAAATTGTTGTTGCCCTTGGTGCGTGTGGTGTAACAGGCGGCATCTTTTATGATGCATACAGTGTTCTCAGTGGTATAGATAAAATCATTCCTGTTGATGCCTACATCCCAGGTTGTCCTCCGCATCCTGCGAGTATCATCTATGGGCTTACAACAGCACTGGGTGTTTTGGAGCAAAAACTTCAAAAAGTAAGTTTTGAAGAGGAGGGAGATTTGCCTCCTCTTGTTGAGGACTCCGTACTTGGCAATACCTTGTTTGAGAGAGATTTATTGGTTCAGGCAAAAAGGCTGATGAGCTATGTATTTGGACGAAAACTGTTTGACAAATATATCAAAGCGCTTGTTCAAAGCGGCAATACCAAAGATGCAAAAGCCACCAAAATTTCTATCACAGAAGCAATGCAAATAGAAGAAGACCCTCGTTATGCAGAGTGTATGGGTATCTTACACAATGAGATTTATACCCAATATGTGCCTTGCGAGGAAGAAGATAAAATTGACCTCCATCGCGTTATATGGGGAGCAAAATAAGTGGTAGAAGTTTACAAACTCATCAAAAGGCATCTTGATGGTGCAAAATCGGGTGATGCAAAGGTTGATCAGATCAAAATCTTTTCAACCTGCATCGGGCATGGCGTTGGAACGATTGATTTTAGCGAGAAAGTCTTAGAAATCACAGAAGCTGAATATGAAGAGATTTTACAACAAGGTGGTGAGTATCTAAAATTTAAGATTGGTAATTTGAGTAAATACTTTGAAATAGAAATCTTTCCCGAACATGCAATGAAGCTTTTACCCCAAATGATGGAATGCCCTCTTAAAGAGATACTCAAGGGCTTAAATGAAGGCTACTTAGTTCTTAGAAAAGATTTTAAAAACACATAAATTGTAAGGAATATCAAGTGAAAAAAGCACTTTTATGTGTTGGTAATGAACTTAGAGGCGATGATGGTGTCGCCATCGCGGTGGGGCGATTGGTGGAAGAACACTTGCCCCAATGGAAAGTTTTTTTTGGTTACGATATGCCCGAAAATGAGTTTGCCTCTTTGCGTGAATTTGAACCCGATGTCATTGTTGTTGTTGATGCGATGAGTGGTTTTAAAGAAGACAAGATAGAGTTTATAGATCTTAGTGATGAACGAACCTATATCTACTCAACACACAATCTCCCCACGCCCATTCTGATTAGTTACCTTAGAAATATTTGCACCAAAACCATCTTTTTAGGCATTTGTGTTTTGCTTGAAAATGTCTTACACTTTACCGAAGGTTTGAGTGATAATGCTAAAACTTCAGCCCTTAAAGCCCTTGATAAACTCAAAGAACTCGATGCAATGCTTGATAGTTAAGTCAAAAAATCCTCCTTTGCCATACCAATAAAAATCTTTACATGTAAAGATTTTTATAATAATTTGCTATTTTGATGCTACGCATACATGATACACTAAAGTAGTTTTTGGTCATAATATGTGCGCGGAGAAACAACAAAATAAAAAGGAACAAATCAAATGTTTTCATTTTTTAAATCCCAAACAAAAATATCTTCTCAAGTAGCCACAAATACGCCTGTTGTAACGCTTGTCTTATCTCAATCACAAATCCACAGTGGAAAGTTGAATACTTTGGGGATAAGCCCAAAAATGGTCATAGGCTATGTTCCACCCTCTTTAGATTTTTCACACATTTCTATGGAGCTTAAAAAAGTGTTACCTTTGGATACAGTATTGGTTTTATCGAGTACAGCTGGCTAGTTGTGTAATTTTGATAACCATAAGGCATTAAACTATTTATATTCACAAGGAAATATGGAAAGTAGTGAGAACATTGTTTTGATGTTATTTGATGCATGTATGATTCAAGATGTTTTCGTTGCTAGTATTCCTTTGCACAGTGAAACGATTGCGACAAGCAGTTTGAGTGTGAGTGAGCGCATCGAAGCTATCTCAAAAGAGATACAAAAAATCAATATTCCCTTTAAACTCAACCATGAAGATGCGCTAGAATATACCCTAATAGATGGACTTTCTGCGAGTGAGAGTTTCTTGATGGAAGCTGTTTATAATGTTGGTAAATTTCCCTGTTTTTTAGTAGGCGGAAGTGCGGGAGGAAAACTTGATTTTCAAGCGACTTATCTTTTTGATGGGAATCGAGTACTAAGACACCATGCCGTAATTACATTGATTAAATTTGCTGCTCCGTATCGCTTTGCAATTTTTAAGAGTCAAAATTTTAAAAAAACTACTACGACCTTTACCATTCTTGAAGCCAATCCACTCAGACGAACAGTTTCTGGCATTTTGGATAAAAAAAATAATGAACACATTGGCATCATCGAAGTACTATGTCGTCATTTTACATGTAAACCTGAAGAACTAGAGGCAAAACTTGCCAATTTTACCTTTGGTATAGAGATAGATAATGAGCTTTATGTTCGTTCTATCGCCTCAATTGATAGGCAAAATAATACTATTCATTTTTACTGCGATATTGAAGCAGGAGAAGAGCTTTTATTGTTGGAAAAAACCGATTTTATTCAAACAACCAACAAAGACTACATACGCTTTTGTCAAAATAAACCAAAACCAGTTGCTGCCATTTTTAACGATTGTATTTTGAGAAGGCTCTTTAATCAGTCTTCTTTAAATAACCTGAGTACATTTAAAGAGATTCCTATAGCAGGGTTCTCAACATTTGGTGAGCTTTTAGGTATTAATATCAACCAAACGCTTACAGCTATCTTTTTTCTACAAACTTGAGGGAACTGCCTCTTTGGAAGGGGAATACATCAGCCATTTTGTTCAAAAATACGCTGGATTTAAAAGTTACTTTTTAGTACGAAAAATCAATCGCCAAACAATGATTGATGGTATCAATGAAGCGATGCTCGTGCAGGTAAAAGAGAGTGTTCCTGTGATTCAGATTATAGGAACAGCACTTTCTCAGGCTGTATTATCAATAAAAAATATCGAAGACCAACTCATGGGGATTAAAAATCAATTTGTTCTTTTTTCTGTTGATATGGAAAAGAGTAGCCAAAGTAACACAGAATTAGTCCACGAAGCAGATAATTTGACCCATTATGTTCAAGATATTCGCTCCGTTTTGGGTATTATCTCCGATATTGCAGATCAAACTAATCTTCTCGCACTCAATGCCGCTATCGAAGCAGCGTGTGCAGGAGAACATGGGCGTGGTTTTGCCGTTGTTGCAGATGAGGTACGAAAGTTAGCTGAGCGAACTCAAAAGAGCCTCTCCGAAACGAATGTTTCAGTCAACACAATCGTTCAAGCAGTAGAAACTATTAGCAATGTGATGCGCTCCATCAGTGGAGATCTTTCAAAAATGACGCACAACAGTTCGAATTTGTCACTTAATATGAACGAACTCTCATCACAAAGCCAAGAGGTTGCTAAAGAGTTAGAATCTCAATTGAGCCTTACAAAACAGCTTAATATAGAGCTTGATAAGTTAAGTGTTTATGAAAAAACGCTGGATATTTTAAATAATTCACAATAGAGGACTTTTAAAGTTCCTCTATTGCGTTGATTGTGGATTTAGAGAGCCTCTTTTTTCTTAATTGATTTTAGTTCGATGATGCGTAAGATGATGGCAGAATAGTAAGGAATACTCTGAATCAATAGCGTAAATGCGAAGATGTAAATCTCTGTTATGCGTGTAAAGTTAGTGAAATAAAGCGCAAAAAATGCAATGGTTAAAAGTGTTGCTAAAATCATCTCATGCTTGATAGGATTGACACTTTTACCTTTTTTGGTATTGCCCCCTTTTTCGGTGCGTTTAAAAGGGAGTCCATCTTTAACAAAGCCATCAAATACTGCTTTAAAGATAACCAGTTGTAAACTCATGGATGCAATGGCACTTAAGACTGTCTCTTTGATACCCATTTTGACACGCGTATGGTATAAAATAAAGGCATGTAAGATATTGACTAAAAACGCCACCATGATAGGAAGAGTGAGTGGTAAGGTAGGAATTGTGACGCCTACAAAGATGATAAAAGGTACCCAAAAAATATTTAAAAAGGCTGTAAGTGCACCAAAAGCATCGGAAAGCCAAAAAAACCAACCTGCTACAAAATGGTATTTTTGATAAGGTGTTAGCGTGGTTGAAGAGGGCATAAAATGACGCCAATGTCTTTTTAAAATCTGAATAGCTCCATAAGCCCAACGGTGTCGTTGTGTTCTAAAAGCCTCAACAGTATCTGGTAACAGGCCCCATCCATAGCGTCTATTGGTATAATGTGCTGTGTAGCCCGCTTCAAAAAGGCGAAGGCCAAGTTCAGAATCTTCTACGATGGTATAAGTTGTCCAGTCACCTACTTCATGCATAGCAGAGAGTCTAGTCATCAGCATTGTTCCATGTGCGACAATGGCATTTTCTTCGTTTCTCTCCACCATTCCAATATCGAAAAACCCTGCATACTCTGCATTCATTGCTTGTTTAATGAGGGATTCTGTTCCATCGCGATGGTCTTGCGGTGCTTGAACAAGAGCCACTTTTGGATCGTCAAAGAGAGGTACAAGGTCAACTAACCAGTTTTTATCAACCATATAATCTGCATCAATAACCGCTAAAATCTCTGCTTTTTCATTCGTATACTTGAGTGCTTCATTTAATGCCCCAGCTTTAAAACCTTTACATGTAATGTTTAAAAAGACAAATTTTTCACCCAATTTAGCACAATGCTCTTCAATTGGTTTCCAATAAAACTCTTCAGGAGTATTGTTGATAACGACTAAAACTTCGTAGTTGGTATACTTCATTTTTGCCAATGAATCGAGCGTTTCAATCAAAACATGCGGCTGTTCTTTATAGGCAGGTACATGAATAGAGACAAAAGGAACTTTATCAGACTTTAGATTTAATGGTGCCAATCGCTCAGGCGCAATTCCCAGTGTACATTTAAAGAGTTCGTTAATTTTAGCAAGGGTAATGATGACCAAAGGAATCATCAAAAAGATTCCCATCGTCCACATAATCCACATTCCAAAATTGAGATAGTAAATAAAAGGGTAGGTGGCTGCCATCGCAATACCAAAACCCATAGCTTGTGCTGCTGCTGCGTAAGTGATTGAATGCGCGAAGTTCACTCTTTGATTGCGTAAACCATAAAAAGTAAGCAAAATACCAAAAAAGACAGAAGCACCCATTTGATAACGCCATAGAGGATTAACGATAGTTTCTTCTACAAACTGAAATTTAGGTTTTTTATTGATGTCAAATAAACCCCAGTAAGGTCCGACACTTCCCTCATGTACCCCTTTCCATGGTTGGTCAAATGCCTCAACGATGTTGTAACTCCACTTTTGCGCTTTTGCCATCTCTAAAAAACCACTAATAGCCGCGATTTGATTAGGCAGTGTAGCTTCGGCTCGTTCATTGTTGTAGCCACTACTTGGCCAACCAAACTCCCCAATAGTAATAGGTTTATTAGGGTAAAGTTTAGCGATAGATTCTCGTTTTTCTTTGGTAAATGCGAGCACTTCCCCGATAGGCATTTTTTCCCAGTAAGGAAGAATATGAACATTGATAAAATCAACATGATTAGGGAGTTCAGTGTTGGTTAGCCAAATATGCTGCACTTCTGCAGTGGTTACAGGAATTCTGGTTCGTTTGGAAACTCTATCAATATAAGCCATTAATTCTTCAGGTTTCATATCATCTCGTAGTAAAACCTCATTCCCTACAATAATCGTAGCGATTCTTGGGCTATATTCTTTTAAGATTTCAAAAAGTGTTTCAATTTCTGCTTCATTTGCCCCTTTATCGGTCGAAAGCCACAATCCCACATCTACTTTGAGCTTTGTATCTTTAATGGCTAAGAGAACTCTTTGTGCATCTGAAATAGCGTAAGTTCTTACTTTTTTAGCGATTAATGCGATGCTTTTCATATCAGAGGCAATTTCTTCATCACTTTTGGGTGCCTTTTCAAATCCCTTATAAGGCGTATAAGAGAGAGATTCTAACATACCATTGATTTGAGGGGAAATGATAATTTTATCGCCACCTTTTACCCAGATAAGTGCTTGAAAAAGTGAAGTAATGATGATCGATAGTAAGATATATTTGAAGTATTTCAAAGCAAGAGCTCCCAAAAAAAATTGAGTGATTTTACAATAAATTTGTTTAAAAGCGTGTGAGTGATATAATCGCGAAAAAATAAGAAAGAGATATCAATGGTAGAAGTGAATAATTTAACGATGCGTTTTTCGCATCAATTGCTTTTTGAAAACATCAATTTAAAGTTAGATAGAGGCAAAAGATATGGGCTTATTGGTGCTAATGGTGCGGGTAAGACGACATTTTTAAAAATTTTGGCAGGTGAGCTAGAACAAACCAATGGCAATATATCAATTGAAAATGGTTTAAGAGTAGGCGTTTTGAGCCAAAATCAATATGCTTTTGAAGAATACACGCTTAAAGATGCTGTTATGTACGGGAATAAAAGACTTTTTGATGC
>JAQWCT010000150.1 GCA_028705785.1 Sulfurospirillaceae bacterium
GGCAACACTGGTGAGTTCTTCAAAATCTATTTTTTTCGCCCAAAATGCCTCTAAAGCAAATTTGAGTTCTCTTCTTTCCCCAATGCGAGGGAAACCTGTGACATAAGTTTGTGACATGGTTTATTTCCTTTATATTTTACACCTCAAAAAATATGATTTTTTGAGAAAATTAAGCCAGCTTTGAAGCTTGGCAGAGCTTAGGATTGTGTGGTTGAATATAAAGAAAAAGGAGGGTGAATACCTGTTCGACGAAAGCTAAAATAGCGGCAGTTGCAGTTGCATTTACGGCGTTTTTTGGCACGCTTAAGGGCAGAGTGTGCGCGCTTGGCAAAAACTTTATTGCAAGCACAAGGGCGAGTTTTGTATGAAAATGCAAAACCTAAGGGACACAGCGTGATGGGTGGTGGGTCATCTTCGACTTCTTCATCGCATTCTAATTTGGAGGCAAAGAGTGTCGTATGCAAGAGGCGTGAATGATTTTGTTTGGTTTGGCATTCTATCGTAGAGGCTTGAATGGAAGCGAGTGTAAAATAACCTTTTTTACCAAAACCACGAGGAAGTCTCAACTTCAATATCCTTTTTTTGCAATGCGCCATTATAGCACAATGCCTTACATGTAAAAAATCATTTAATATTCTTCGCTACAATAGGGTTATTATTTTGATAAGGAGTGAGTCATGGAAGTCGTTAAAACGGTGGTGTTATTGACACTTTTAACACTTTTGTTTGTTTTTATTGGTGGGATGGTTGGTGGGACACAAGGGATGCTTATAGCGTTTGTGATGGCAGGAGTCATGAACTTTGTGAGTTACTTTTACTCTGATACGCTAGTCCTTCGTCATTATCATGCGGTTGAAGTGAGTGAGCAAGAAGCCAAAGGCTTGTATGCAATTGTTAAACGCCTTACCCAAAATGCCAATCTTCCACTTCCCAAAGTCTATATCATCCCAGACCAAATCCCCAATGCCTTTGCCACAGGTCGCAATCCCAAAAATGCAGCAGTTGCTGTAACGGAGGGGCTTTTAGAGCTTTTGGATGAAAATGAGGTGGAAGCAGTTTTAGCACATGAACTAAGTCATGTCCGTCATTATGATATCTTAGTGGGAACCATTGCTGCAACGATAGCTGGTGCCATTGGCGTGATTGCCAATATGATGCAATTTGGGGCAATGTTTGGCGGCAATGATCGTAACCGTATGAATCCTCTTATAATGATTGCTCTTGCCATCATTTTACCTTTTGCCGCAGCGATCATTCAAATGGCGATTAGTCGAAACCGTGAATACATGGCAGATGAAGGTGCAGCTCGTTTAACACGCCATCCTGAATGGTTACAAAGTGCGCTAGCCAAACTTTCAAGTTATAATGCCCAAGGGATGGTTCACGAAGCCACGCCACAAAGTGCACATATGTTCATCATCAATCCTTTTTTTGGTAAAAATATTTCCTTTGCCTCGCTTTTTTCAACACACCCCTCAACAGAAGATAGAATTGCAAGGTTAGAAGAATTAAAATTTGAGATACAATAACTTAATTGATTTTACATGTAAAGGATTTTTATGATTCAGTCTCTTCAACATATCCCAAGTACACCGCTTCAAGCAGGGAAGGGTGCAAGTATGCAGATGCTTATCTCTCCCTCGCAGGCGCCTCATTTCGCGATGCGAAAATTTGTTATTCAAAAAGGTGGACATATGCCACTGCATACCAACAGTGTTGAACATGAACAGTATGTGCTAAAAGGAAGTGCTAAAGTGGTGATTGATGGTCAAACCTCGGTTGTCAAAGCGGATGATATTCTTTTTATTCCTGCGGGAATTGCGCATTCTTATGTCGTTTTAGGCGATGAAGATTATGAGTTTTTGTGTCTTGTTCCTAATTTGGATGACAAAATTGAACTCATTTCACCCTCTTGTGGTTGCTAAAAGGTGACTTTACGCGCACACGCTAAACCGCTTTTAGCAGGCGTGCTCATTGTTTTTGCGTGTTTAGGTTTAGCACGATTTGCTTTTGGGATGATTTTACCCAATATGCAACTTGAACTAGGGATGAATGCTACACAAGCGGGTATTGTAGGCAGTGCTAATTTTGTAGGCTATTTTGTTGGTCTTTTTCTCATAGCGCCTTTTTATGCTAAATTTGGTCCTGCCAAGCTTATCTCTAGGGCATTATGGACACAATGTTTGAGCATGTTGCTGATGTCTTTGTCTGCGAATTACCTATGGGCAGCTTTTGCGTATAGCATCACTGGATTTTTCGGAGCATTAGCTAATATTGCGGTGATGACCTACATCGCTCAAGTTGTTCCTCCTCACATCAAAGGACGCGCTACGGGCATTGTGGTAGCAGGAATTGGGCTTGCCATTGTCACGAGTGGTGCGGTTGTACCCTTGGTGGAGATGACATTGCCTTTTTCATGGCGTATCAGTTGGGCGATATTTGCTTCTTTAATAGCTATGATTGGTGTGTTTACTTATGCGACTTTGAAAGACTTTGTGCCGCATCATACCAGTCAAAAGAGTGCAGATACTTTGCATTTGAAAGATATTTTGGCATATAGTCCATTTTGGAGAACGGGTTTTCTTTTCTTTATCTTTGGCATGAGCGCTATCTCATACATGACTTTTTTTGTTGCAACAGCTGTGCATAAATGGCAAGTAAGTACAGAAATATCGGGAACATTTTGGGCACTTTTAGGGTTTACTAGTCTTTTTTCAGGACCTTTCTTTGGAATGGTAAGTGATCGCATTGGGCGGTACACAACGCTTTGCATCCTTTTTGGACTCCAATCCATTGCCCATGGTCTTTTGTTTTTATCGATTCCCTCATTTTGGCTTTTGGTTTCTGCTAGCCTTTTTGGTTTTACAACTTGGGCAGTACCCTCCATCATGACAACGCTCAGCAGTGAGCTTTTTGGCTCATCCCATACGGCTCGTATTTTGGGGCTTATCACACTTTTTTTCGGAATTGGGCAGATGATAGGACCATTGGGTTCTGGAATGCTGACTGATTTTACAGGGGATTTTGGTGTAGCCTTTGGTTTTTCAGCGGCGTGTTTGGTCTGTGCCTCAGCTTTATCGTTTTACTATGCGAAAAAGGTCAATTTTTAATATAGTAAGAAAGCCGGTGGTCACTGTGCTTTGTAAAATAGCTATTATCAGGAATGATGTCGGCATGTCCTAAAAATAGTTTTCCCTCTGGCTTGAGGAGTGATGCAAATCGCTCGATGGTTTTGAGGCGAAATTCATCATCAAAGTAGATAAGCATATTGCGTGAAAAGATGATGTCGTACTTGCCAATACTGAGAAAATCATAATCAAAAATGTTGATTTTAGTAAAATTAATGGATGAAAAATACTCTTTTTTAACGCTATAGTTTTTATCTTTACATGTAAAGAATTTATCTTTAAGCCTAGGTTCTAATTTATGTAAAGAGCGCTCCGAAAAAAGACCATTTTGCGCTTTTTCAATGGCTTCTGAGTTGATGTCAATTCCTGTAATTTTAAAGCTATATTGGTCTTTGCCTTTTTCTTGTAGCATCATAGAGAGTGAGTACACTTCTTCTCCTGAAGCACAAGGCGCACAGAGAATTTTAACTTCTTTGATGGCTAAGGCAAAGCTTACTGCAAGTTCGAGTTGTGCTTCTTCTCGATAAAAATAGGTTTCATTGACGGTAACAAGATCAATGAGTTCTTGCCTAAGTATTGAATCATGATGAATGGATTCAAAAAGTTTACGAAAGCTATAAATCTCCCTTCGTTCACAAAAAAGTTTGATTTTTGTCTCAATAATGCTATTTTTAGCGAAAAGGTCAACGCCAATTTCGCGTTTGATATAGTGTAAGATATCTTGGAGTCCATAAGTATTGAACTCTTGGGGTTTTTCTACGGAGTGGAGGATGGGTTGTTCAACTTTTTTTTTATTCCAAAAAAACATTATTATGCTCCAAAAGCTTGAATGGCTTTGATGATATCGTCTAAATGCTTAGATTGTATATGAGGATTGAGTTCCAATGCGCGTTTGGGCATCCCATAAACAATAGCACTTTGCTCATTTTCTGCGATGCATTGCGCTCCATTGTTTTGCAATTCACTTAATCCATTGGCACCATCTTGTCCAATTCCTGTTAATAATATAGCCAAAATATCAGCTTCATGACAATAAGGAACTGCTGAGAAGAAGAGAGTATCAACGCTGGGGTTATAAGGTGTTTCGAGACCTAAAAATGGCTCGACTTTAAGTGTAAAATCACTTTTTTTGATTCGACAATTATTGGGACAAATGTAAATATTGGTTGGTTTGAGTTCAAGAGGGAAGTCGATAGAATTGACATCAGCTTTAAGCTCACTATTGAACTGGTTGATAAAACTAGGGATAAAAGTACCGTTCATATGCTGTGCAATGATGATAGACATCGAAAAATTATCACTCATTGCCGATAAAATCTTTTTAAGATGACCAGGTCCTCCCGTGGAGGCACCAATCAATACAATTTTTTGCTTCACAGTACTCCAAAAAGATCGTTATTTTTTACTCTCTTCAATCATCCAATAAAGATTCATTCTAACCCCTGCGCCACTAGCACCACATTGGTTATATCCCCAGGCTTTTTCAAGATAAGCAGGACCTGCGATATCAAGATGTAGCCATTTGTCTTTGTTCTCATCGTCGATAAAGTTATCTAAGAAAAGACCAGCTGTAATGGCTCCGCCGTATCTACTAGAGCTGATATTTGACATATCGGCTACTGAGCTTTTGAGCAATTTTTTAAGATACTTATTAAAAGGAAGGACTGCTCCTAGTTCCCCACTTTTACTTGCAGCACCAAGAAGTGATGATTTGAGTTCATCACTGTGTCCCATCACGCCAGTGGTAAATTCACCAAGGGCGACGACACAAGCACCCGTAAGAGTCGCCATATCGATGAGTAAGTCAGGTTTAAACTCTTGTGCATATCCTAAACAATCCGCCAAGACTAAACGACCCTCAGCGTCTGTATTGCGTACTTCAATGGTTTTACCATTTTTGGCTTTTAAGACATCATCAGGTTTGTAAGCATCTCCACCGATCATATTTTCAGTGGCTCCAATGATAGCATGAACCTCAAAAGGAAGTTCCAAAAGTGCCGCACCTTTTAAAATAGCCAAAACTGCTGCACCACCACTTTTATCTGCTTTCATGGTCACCATATGTTCACTGGGCTTTAAGCTAAGTCCACCGCTATCATAGGTTAAGCCTTTACCGACATAAATGATTTTTTTGATGGCATTCTCTGGTTTATAAATAAGATGGATAAGCTTTGGAGGGTGAACACTGGCACGATTGACAGCTAAAAAGGCATTCATTCCTTTTTCTTCCAAAAATTCTTTATCCATAACCTTACATGTAACATTTGGCAATGAGGCTAATTTGAGTGCTTCATTTGCCAAAGCTAGTGGTGTCATATCTTGTGGGGTAATGTTGATAATTTCTTTGGCAAGGTTGGTAACTTCAGCGATGGTTTTTCCTACATGTAAAGCTTTATTGGCTGTTTGCATCGATACATCAACTTGCTCATAGTCTTCGAGGCAAATAGTTATTTTTTCGATTTTAAAAGCTTCTTTATTTGTTTTGTAAGCATTAAAGACATAGCTTCCAAGCACAAAACCCTCAGCCATAGCTTTGATATTGATACCAGGACAGTTATGGGAATAAGTACCGATGGTCAGTGTTTTAATATTTGTTTTTTTGATACACTCTAAAGCTTTTGCACATGCCAAACGGATGTTATCTGCTTCGAGGGATTCACATCCTACATAGATAATTTTATGGGTATTGATAAAAGTAGCTTCTTCATTTTCACTTTTAAAGCCTAATAATTCTAGCTCTTCTTTATCTTCAATCCATCGATGAGATAAATTTTTGTCGATAACAAAAATGATTTTGGCATCGCTTGGTGTATCTTGTAATTTTTTATTAGATATCTCTATGAGCATTATGTCTTTCCTTAAATGTCTTATCGGTTACTTTGTGAAAATAGTAGTAAATGCTTCCACCAACAGTTCCAGCTAGCGGGATGGCAAAATACCAATGTTGTTTCGCCCATTGAATGACAATGAGAATTTCTTGCCCAAAATACCAAGCAGGGACAATCGTCAACGCACCCCAGCACCAAGCAGATAGGAGGTTGATGAGTGCAAAGGTTTTAGCATCGTACCTCGTGAGTCCGATGGAGATAGGGATGACCGTTCGAAGACCATACATATAGCGTTGTGCAAAAATGATAGGCCAACCATATTTTTTGAGCAAAAGGTGGGCAAGAGCGAGTTTTCGTCTTTGCCCTTTGAGTTTCCTATAAACATATTTTTTGTTAAATCGTCCAATGTAAAAGTAGACCTGATCGCCCGCAAAACCACCAAGTCCTGCTACAAAAATCGCCATAAAAATATTCATATCTCCTGTATGAGAAAGAAGACCTGCCATGATAAGACCGCTCTCGCCTTCTAGCATACTCCAAATAAAGAGAATAATATAACCGTATTCTTTCATCCATCCTACAAATAATTCTTCCATGATATCCCTATTGTATATCGAGTATTGATTTTGCTTGTACCATATCTTTGTCGCCTCGACCTGACAAGTTTACAATAATCAATTTGTTCTTTATCTCATTTTGAGGTATTTTTTTAAGATATGCTATCGCGTGAGCGCTCTCAAATGCAGGGATGATTCCCTCTTTTTGGCTCAACCATACAAACGCATCTAACGCTTCTTTATCGGTAATATTGTCATATTTCGCCACACCTAAATCTTTCAAATAGGCGTGCTCAGGTCCAATACCAGGATAATCAAGTCCAGC
>JAQWCT010000151.1 GCA_028705785.1 Sulfurospirillaceae bacterium
TGCGCTATCATCTTCTCATAAAAATGAGCCATTTCAACGCTTGAAGTAATGACGGAGGCATCATACGCTTTGATGCCATACTCCTCTACCAATCTATCTCTTTTTTTGTCTGGAAGCTCTGGTATCTTAATACATGCTTCAAGCATATCATCAGGTACAAGTACGGGTAAAAGATCTGGGTCTGGAAAATAACGATACTCTGCGCTATCTTCTTTTCCTCGCATACTTCTGGTTTCATTTTTTTCAGTATCATATAGTCTGGTTTCTTGAACGACTTCTCGCTCATACACACCATCTTCCCAAGCTTCACTTTGTCTTTGTACTTCATAATCAATAGCTTTTTGGATAAATTTAAAGGAGTTTAGGTTTTTAATTTCAGCTCTGGTATAAAGTTTGGTCTCGCCTTTTGGCCTAATGGAGACATTGGCATCACAACGAAAACTTCCCTCTTGCATATTGGCGTCGCTAATGTCAAGATAACGCAAAATAGCATGCAATTTTTTAAGATATAAAACTGCCTCTTCACTACTTCTCATATCAGGTTCACTCACGATTTCAAGAAGAGGTGTACCTGCACGATTTAGGTCAACATGACTGACACTTCCATGATGGATGTTTTTACCTGCATCTTCTTCAAGGTGAGCTCTCGTAACGCCTATGCGTTTTTTGGTACCATCTTCAAAGTCGATATAGATTTCACCACCCTCAACGATGGGTATCTCAAATTGGCTAATTTGATAACCCTTTGGAAGGTCAGGATAAAAATAATTTTTTCGATTAAAAATAGATTTTTGATTAATTTTAGAATTAATGGCTGTTCCAAATGCGATAGACTTTTTTACTGTCTCTTTGTTTAAAACAGGCAGTGCCCCAGGTAGTCCTAAACAGACTTCACACACATTGGTATTGGGCTCATCACCAAAACTGGTAGGGCAACTACAAAATATTTTTGTTTTGGTATTTAACTGGGCGTGGACTTCAAGTCCTATAACCACTTCAAACTGCATAAAACGACCTTTAAATTAATCTACAAAATAACGAATAGAAGCAAAACCATAAACGCCACTCTCTTCACAAACTCTCACTTGCTCATCGTTTATGATACCGCCAAGTGCGAAACATTTGATAGAGATTTTATCATTTATTTCTTTTAACTTCTCTAAACCAAGAGGTTTGCCCTTGTTGGGTGTTTCAAAAATAGGACTTATCGTAATCATATCTGCTCCCAAATCTTGAGCTCTAAGCGCATCTTCCAAACTATGCGCACTAAAAATAACTTCAAGATTTAACGCCTTGGCACTTCTAATATCTTCTATCAAATAAGAAGGCAAATGAACACCCATAAAACCCATTTGAGAAGCAAGTAAAAAATCTGTGTGAAGATAAAGTTTTGTTCCCTCAAAACTAGCTCTCATAGCAAATAATGCTTGTACTAAAGAGGTATAATCTGCTGTTTTTTTATCTCTAAGACAAATAAAGTCTGGCTCATGTAGAGTCTTTACATGTAAGAGTTTTTCGAGTAATTGCGTGGGGTTTGAAGAGTAAAAAAGGGGATCACTAATGCA
The DNA here is from genome assembly GCA_028705785.1 of Sulfurospirillaceae bacterium. Classification (GTDB taxonomy): domain Bacteria; phylum Campylobacterota; class Campylobacteria; order Campylobacterales; family Sulfurospirillaceae; genus Sulfurospirillum. Next base: position 1,566 of record JAQWCT010000151.1, read on the forward strand.
ATATTTTTTCATCTTCATCAGTTTTTGCAATTTTTTCGAGCAATTTTGTCTGTTTTTTAAGCTCATCAAGTTTATCAATTTGGATTTGTGCTATCTCAAAAATAACAACAAAGAAAAAACCACATAAGAAAAGAAATAAACCAACGAACAATGCTACAAAAAAACCAAAGGGAGAAAAAAGAAGGAAAGCATAACCACCTCCAGCTATCGCAAGTGCCCAAGAAGCACCTTGCAATAGACTGAGGAGTTTTTCAAATGAAGTGCGATTTTTAAACAAACAGCACTACTTGACTAATGGTCGTTACTAATTAAAACAGCACCTGCAAGATAAACATAAGTTAAAATCATAAAAATAAATGTTTGAAGGATTGCTGAGAATGTTAACAATGCGTAAGCTGGCAATGGCGCAATCCAAGGAGCTAACATCAAGATAACAGCAAGGAAAAGGTCATCACCTTTGATATTTCCAAATAAACGGAAAGACAAAGAGATAATGCGAGAAAGGTGAGAAACAACTTCGATAGGAAACATTAACGGTGCCAAAATTTTCAATGGTCCCATAAAATGTCCAAAATAGTGAATCACACCATTAACTCTGATACCCTCAAAGTTATAATAAGTAAATACGATTAAAGCCAAGGCTAAAGTCATATTAAGATTACTAGACGGTGCTTCAAAACCGGGAATAATACCTATAAAGTTTGCAAAGAAAACCATCAAACCAAGGGTTGCAACAAGTGGTAAATACTTGCGTGCCAACTCTTCGCCAATAACATCTTTACCCATAGCAATGATGCCTTCAAGATAAGCTTCCATGAGGTTTTGAACGCCACTTGGAACCAATTGCATCTTAGCTGTAGCCAATTTTGCGAGTACCAAAACGATAATCGCAACCAGAACGATATGTGACACAAAGATAAATCCATGTGTATGATTAATAAGGCCTAAAAATGTAAAAATCTCATTCATTACACTTTTCCTTCACTAGTAAATTTTGACGATTGTATCTATAAATCATTTAATACTTGATTAAATGCTAAACGATTAACTCTTTTTTCGAAGTTCCGTGACTTGAGTTCCACCAATTCCCCAGTTATCTGTATCTACTTCTTCGATAACCACTACTGTTGTAGCAGGATTTTTTCCTAAAACTTCCACCAATAAATCAGTAGCACCTTTAATAAGCTTCTCTTTTTGCTCTTTAGTTGCACCCTCTTTTGTGATTTTAATATTAATGTATGGCATGGGATTCCTCTTTAGTTTGTGTATCCTCTTCTACTATGACAATGGTATCAGTAATATTTTTACCTAGTATTTGTGCTAAAAGATTTTTAGTACCCTCAACCAGTCTCTCTTGTTGCTCTTTCGTTGCACCATCTTTGGTAATTTTAATATTAGCATAAAACTTTTCTTGTTCTTTTTTAAGTAAAATATCATTAGCTCGTTGCAGTGCTTTATCGATATTTTCAGTAATATTTTTCACACCAATGACTTCAGTAAACCCAAAACGCTCCAATTTTAACATCAATCTCTCACTAACACCAGAAAGTACAAGTTGGGTATTTTCTTTTTTGCAAAGTTCATGAAATTCTTCTAGTGCATGAAAGCCTGTTGCATCCATCATAGGAACATTTCGCATCCTTAAAATAAAAACCTCAGGAGAAGATTTAACAAAATCAAGTACTTTTTTTAATTTATCAGCAACACCAAAGAAAAATGGTCCATTGATTTCATAGACTTCTACTTTTGCGGGGATAATTCTATTGGCAAGAGAATAAGGATCTGGCTGAAGAGGGATGTCATCATCTTCGTCAAAAGAAATATGAAAATCATTTTTCGTGTCTTTAACATCGGTTACCGTACTCATTCGTTTGATAAACAATAATGCGGCAAACAAAATACCCATTTGCACACCCGTATTAAGATCGATAAATACAGTCAGGAGAAATGTGATAAAAAGAACTATTTTATCATTACGCTCTGATCTAAGAGCAATGGCTTTAAAATGGTGAAATTCACTCATATTCCAAGCAACAATGACCAAAATAGCTGCCAAAGAAGCCAACGGAATAAGTAAAATTAATTTGGAAAATAAAAACATAAAAATCAAAAGCATTAAAGCGTGAATCATACCTGCAATAGGGCTAAAAGCTCCTGCTTTAATATTGGTGGCTGTTCTAGCAATAGCTCCAGTTGCAGCAATTCCTCCAAAAATAGGCACAACAATATTCGCAAGTCCTTGTGCAATAAGTTCTTTATTGGAATGATGTTTATCGCCCGTCATTCCATCTGCTACAACGCATGAGAGTAAAGATTCTATCGCCCCAAGTAGTGCTATAGTAATGGCATCGGGGAAGACTGCTCTAATTTTTTCAAGTGAAAAAACAGGCAATGTTGGACTCGGTAGCATCGAGGGAATAGTGCCAAATTTTGAACCTATCGTTTCAACAGGCAAATGAAAAACATACACCACTAAAGATGATATAGCAATGACAATGATAGGTGCTGGAATTCTAGGAAATACATAGCGAAGTTTAACCAACAAAACAAGACTTATCAAGCCTATAGCAATAGCAAAATAGTTTACTTGTGTTACATCAGAGGCATAAAGCAACCACTGCTCTGTAAAATCAGCAGGCATTTTTTCAATAGGAAAACCAAAAAAATCTTTAAGTTGTGAAGAAAAAATAATAAGAGCAATACCCGCAGTGAAACCAACAGTCACAGGATAGGGTATAAATTTAATGATATTTCCAAGTTTAAAAATACCCATCAACACCAGTAATGCACCTGCTAAAATAGTCGCGATAATCAATCCATCAAAACCATGTTTTAAAATCGTTGCATATAAAACGACAACAAAAGCTCCTGTAGGACCACCTATTTGATACCGACTTCCTCCTAAAAAAGAGATAATAAATCCAGCAATAACCGCTGTAAAGATTCCCTTTTCAGGACTTACACCACTTGCAATTGCAAATGCCATGGCAAGGGGTAACGCAATAATAGCAACGGTAAGTCCTGCCATAAAATCTGTAGACAAATTTGAGCTACTATACCCATCTTTTAAAATTGTAAGACTTCTAGGTAACCAATAATTCAATTTCAATACTGTGCTCCATTAATCTAACTGGTATGTAGGAATAATAATTGATACATAGAAGAAGAAGTTTTTAGTAGAAAATGATATAGCTTGTAGACTTTGTAAACACTTAAAAGTTAAACGATACGGAGAAGGTTTGGTTTTAATAATATTTTATCAAAGTCGTGATATGATGGTGTTTTATGCGACTTTTTGAGGAGTTGATTTATTATTATGCTAATAATTTTGTCACTATTTTGTATTTTTTTTGCTGGTGTAACGCCTTTTATTTTGGCAAAGAAAAAACCATTTATATCAGATAGACTCTGCGCATTTTTACATGTAATCGGAACTATTTTTGGTTGGACTTTTATTTTTTTAACCTATCAACATCATTTCGTTGTTTCACTTGAACTTCCTTTTAAAACTATTTTTGGCTCTTTTTCTATCCTCATAGATGAAATAACACTTCTGTTTTTAATTCCCATCTATACTATCAGCGCAATGAGTGCTATTTACAGTATCTCTTATTGGTCAACCGTAAAAAAAGGTTATATCTTATCTGTAAAATATAGACTTTTTCTTTCTTTGTTTACACTCTTTATGATTTTTCTAGTCATTGCTGATAATTTTGTGATGTTTTTAATGTGTTGGGAAATCATGTCTTTACTGGCTTATTTTTTAATAACTGTTGATGAAGCAAATAGTGAAGCCCAAAGTGCTGGCTATCTTTATATCATTGCGACACACACAGGAATTATAGCTCTGTTTGGCATGTTTGCTATCCTTCAAATGCAATTTGGCTTTTTTGATTTTTCTTCAACGGTAGGACAAGTCGATGGAAACCTAGGAATTGCGTCTATTATTTTTTTATTGGGAGTTTTTGGTTTTGGCATGAAAGCGGGTATTTTCCCTCTCTATTTTTGGCTTCCTACCGCTCATGCGTCAGCTCCCGTTGCCGTTTCTGCCCTCTTATCTGGCGTTATGATTAAAATGGGAATTTATGGTGTAGTGCGTGTGGCTTCTTTGTTTATGAATATTCCGCATTGGTGGGGATGGATGGTTTTGGGGCTAGGTATTATTTCAGGTATCTTAGGCGTTGTTTACGCTATTGCTCAACACGATATTAAAAAACTTTTAGCCTACCATAGCATCGAAAATATTGGTATTATCGTCATTGGCATTGGTCTTGGGATACTGGGACAAAGTTACCATAATGAAACACTCATTCTCTTTGGCTTTGCAGGCGCACTGTTTCATGTCATTAATCATGCTCTCTTTAAACCACTCCTTTTTTACAGCGCTGGCTCTATCATCGAAAAATATCACACAAGAGATATTAGTCATTATGGTGGCATTATCAAAGCGCAGCCATATACGGCACTCTTTTTTCTTATCGGAGCAGTTGCCATCAGTGGACTACCACCACTCAATGGTTTTGCGAGCGAATGGCTCTTGTATATGGGCATGTTCAAAAGCCTACTTTCTACTCAAAATGCACTTGTTCCCGTTTTTACAGGTATCGTAGCACTCTCGATCATCGGAGGCTTAGCACTGGCTTGTTTTGTCAAGGTTTTTGGTATTACATTTTTAGGAAAACCTCGAAAAATTGAGCTTTTACATGTTAGGGAATCTTCTTGGTCTATGCTTTTCCCTATGGCTTTTTTATCTGTTATTTGTTTTATTTTAGGTATTTTTCCCTCAATAATGGAGGGATTGCTTTCCTACTGTGCCACACTTTTCAGTCATCATCCCCTCAAACCCCAACTGGGTATAATGACTGAGTTATCTTATTCTTATATTTGGTTACTAGGTATTTTTCTCATTCTTGGCGTTATATTTTTGGTTAGTTTTAAAGGAAAAATCAAAAAAGATATTGATACTTGGGCATGTGCTTTTCCTTACACCACTCCCAAAATGCAATATACGCCTGCTTCATTAGCTCAAATGATTATGTATATTTTTAACTGGACACTTAAAATTAAAAAAAGTGAGTTACCACTAAGTGGCTTTTTTCATCAAAAATATGCATTTTACTTTCATCAAAATGATAAAACCATTTACCTATTAACCACGCTATCTAACATTTTTGTTCTCTTTGCCTCCAAAGTAAAAACCATAGTTCACAATGGATACA
>JAQWCT010000152.1 GCA_028705785.1 Sulfurospirillaceae bacterium
TTTGATGATAGCGCCACCTGTGTTTTCAACTGCTGTGTGAAGTTTCCAGTTTGGAGGTGCTAGTGGTGTGCCTAAAACCATGATGCGAGGTGTGTTGGCAGGGAAAACGCTCACACCCTCTTTAACACGAAGTTCGAGTTCATCGCAGAGTTCGTTGACTTTTTGTGTATATCGTTCAATATCATCCATAAAGCCCACTTGCGTAATCCAAAGAGCGTCTTTACCGCTAATAGGCATCACATCAGGGTTCATACCGCGAAGCGCGTCAAGGCGTTGAAGTGCGGAGCGTTTGGCGTTGACTTTTTTAACACCTTTTATCATCTCATCAAGGCTTAGTTTTTTTTCGGTGACTTGTTCAATGTGTTCTTTAAACTCAGCAATCTCTTCTTGCCACATTTTGAGGTCTTTTTCGCGTTTCATATGCGGAATGTTCATGACATGTACAGGGTGATGTTTGCCCAAAATTTCCCATGCTTTTTTCTTGGCTTCGCAGGTCGTTTCACCGTAGATAAAATCCGAGGATTGCGTGTACGCACAGGTGCGTTGAAGTTTAAAACCATGAGCAGATTTGATGAGTGGGCAGATGTTGCGAGGCAGTTCCGTTTCCGCGTCGGCTATCGTAGCGTTTGAGCCACCGCATAAACCATAACATGCCCCGCCAGCGCCTATAACGATCTCTTCAGGAACAAAGATACAAAATGTCCCTACCGCTGGTTTTTTTTGCGCTCGAAGCGCATTAATCTCAGCAATTCGCTGACCTTGAATTTCGCTCATAAACCAGTCAAAATATTCCATACCTTTAGGACGGTTCGGTTGGCTCATAAAACCAGCTTGGTAACCTGCAAGTCCCATACCCATCATTTTTGCATGTCGTTCAACATCAACACCAATACTCTCTAATAAATCCTTATGTGCTTCAACGCCCATCGTTTTTCCTTTGTGTGAAAAATGTGTGCTGTGTGGGGTTTACATGTAAAGAAGTCAGTAGAAAAAAAGAGTGCTACTTCATGTATGTCTAAGCCTTAGACCAACAGCATTTGATGTATTGTAAACTACTAAAGATTAAAAAGAGGTAAAATATCCTTTACCAAATTAGGAGATAATTTCTCCGTTTAAGAGATGTTTTCCTTACATGTAAGATAGTGTATGTTACACTTAGAAAAATAAAATTAGGACAATGTGTGGATATTTTTCAATCAATCATCATGGGAATCGTAGAGGGTTTCACCGAGTTTTTGCCCGTTTCTTCAACAGGGCATATGATCGTTACAGCGGATTTTTTAGGCATAAAGCAAGATAGCGTTACTAAAGCGTACGAAGTTATCATCCAGTTTGCAGCTATTTTAGCGGTGGTTTTGAATTATAAAGATAAGTTTTCTCCTAAAAAGATAGCATTATGGATGAAGCTAGCTGTTGCCTTTTTCCCTTTGGGTTTGATTGGGTTTTTATTTGCTAAGCAAGTCAAAGCACTTTTTGATGTGCAGATTGTCGCGGTGATGTTTATCGTGGGGGGAATTATTTTTTTAGTCATTGAAAAACTTTATAAACCTAAAGAGCATTTTATCGATGATGTGGAAAAAGTGAGTTACAAACAAGCACTTTGGATAGGAATCGCCCAAGTTTTTGCGTTGATACCTGGAACAAGTCGTGCAGGAGCCACTATCGTTGGAGCGATGATGGTAGGACTAACGCGTAAAGCCAGTGCAGAGTTTTCATTTTTACTTGCGTTTCCTGTGATGTGCGCGACGACTGGTTATGATATCGTAAAGCATCATAATGAATTCAACGATTCTAATTTGCTTGTTCTTGGCGTTGGTTTTGTGGTTTCTTTCATTGTTGCATATCTCACTATTAAACTCTTTTTGAAATTCTTAGAAAAGTTTACTTTCGTCTCTTTTGGTATTTATCGCATTATTTTTGGTGTAGCACTTTTACTGATTTATTAAAACGAAAGAGGGTTTTACGCCTCTTTCTTCCAGATATTTGCTAGTATGAGAACACTCATAAGCAAAATAGAACTGACCATCAATCCGCCCATAACAAAGATGAGATAGACAAGACTCGGTACAAATTTCGAAAACCACCATGAGAAGATATCTAAAAAAGCACCGCCAAAAGAGGCAAGAATAAGCGCATTTTTAATGCTATCTTTGTAAGTTGTATATGCAAAAAGCAAGGTGACAAGAAGTAAGAAGGTTGAAATTCCAAACATATGGATATGCGCTTGTTTGGACATTTTCGACCATGAATACCCCGCTTCAGTATGCGTCATAACCTGCTCATAAGTATCAAATGGCATGGAAGGTATGGCTTTGCTCATTTTTGAGCTTTTACTATGACAATTTGCACAATCTGTTTGGATGATTTTCCAAGCATCATCATAGAGTTTTCCCTCTTTTTTTGACCCCTCTTTTATCCAATTATGCACCGTGTCTATGTCAGCATCATCGGTTACTTCTTTATACATGCTCCCTTTCATCGCAGAGACAATGGCGGGCATGGTATATTTGTTTTGTATCTGAGTAATGGTCGGTATATTGAGTCCATCTTTTTTACCAGAGAGCTCTAATCCTAGAAGAATGACAGAAGAGACGGTTGCGGTAAGCACAAAGAGCAAAAACAGCGATATCGCTGTTTTTGCCTGTGTGTTGAGTTGTTGAATCGACACACGGTATCCTTTTATTTAAATGTTAACTCTATACTTCCCTCGTGGAAGACATGGTTGATGGCAGAATTGTCAAATGCTGATATACCAAAGAAATACGGTTTCTTAAGATCGCTAAATTGTACATCTTGCTCAGCAGATTTTGGATGTGTTGTAACGAGTGCTCTTTTGAAAATAAGTGTCCATTTTCCATCTTTCCACGCTGCTTGTGTAGCGATGTCACCACGAGAACCGGAGAGTTTACCTACGACAATACCAGGAATCATATCGCCTGCTTTAAAGGTGTCAACAAAAGGCACTTTGTCTTCTTCTAAAATCCATGTTTTTGTTTTGTCTGCATTTTTGCTCATAAACTCTGGGGCTGTTTTATCTGCATTCATATTCGCTTTATCGCCACCACCTAGTTTTTCATCGCCAGATCTTCCCCAGTCTTTACCGACTTTTGGGTCAGTGTTGTTATTGACGAATTGGTCATCAGTCATGTCAGTAGAAAGACCTGTTCGCACACTCTTCCAATGCCACATATCAATCGTCTCTCCTGCATTGTTGGTATATTTTCGACCAGGAGATGTGTCACTAATGCCATTATTCATACCGTCTTTAGCCATGTGACAGGCGATAGCACATCCTTTTTTTTCAAAACCTTTGGTATTGATGTTCCAGAAGAACGCCATTTTATCTTCATAATAAGTATTTTCATGATTGGTTTGGTCTACATTTTTCATTTTTTTCCAAGAACCATCAGCTTGTTTCATCCAAGGCTCTCTATTGGTACTAAGTGTTGGGTCGTCATACTGCACTTTAATGTAGATATTTTTATCATCGTAGAGTGATTTTAAAACAGCCGTTGATTTAGTGATACCTTTATAACCATCTGGTTTATAAGGTGTTTCGTTAAGTGGCACAACAACTTCTTTTGCTTTTGCCCAAGCACCATCACTTGCATCCATAGATACAGGGGTAGAAACTTTTGTACTCTCCAATTTCCAATCCGCCGCAAATGCGCTTGTGCCCAAAAGCACTGTACTTGCCACCAATAAAGATAGGGTCATTTTCTTCATATAAAACTCCTTTTTGTAATGTGTGAGAGGAAGTATGGCAGGTTTTTATTTCGTCAAAATTAATACAAGATTAATTTTTTTTAATGTTTGTTTTGCTACTATGGAAAGCATGAAAATATTACTGATTGAAGATGACTTAAAAATCTTATCCTTTATTCAAAAAGGGCTTCAAGAAGAGGGCTTTTTAGTCGATACAGCCAGTGATGGCGAAGACGGATTTTACCTCTCTTGTGAGCATAATTACGACCTTTTGATTGTTGATTGGATGTTGCCTAAGATGGATGGCATTACGATTTGTCAAAAACTTAGAGATAAAAAAGTCGTCATTCCTATTTTGATGTTAACGGCTAAAAACAGCGTGGAAGATAGAATCGCAGGTTTTGGATGTGGGGCAGATGACTATCTCTCTAAGCCTTTTGTTTTTGCTGAACTCGTAGCAAGGGTTCGCTCCTTGCTTCGTCGATCTTCCTACAATTTTAACGAAACACTGGGACTTGATACGCTTGAAGTGAATGTTTCCAAACGAAGTGTCACTCGCTCAGGTAAAGCCATCTCCTTGACGAGCAAAGAGTTTGACATTTTAGTTTACATGTTACTTAACCAAGGAAGCATCATTACACATACACAATTACAAGAGAAAATTTGGGGTATTAGCGAGAATACTTCGAGTAATATTATCAATGTTTTTATCCATCACTTGCGCCATAAAATTGATAGTGAAGGTGAAAAAGTACTGATTAAAACGATTCGAGGCTCTGGGTATAAAATAGAATAACATGGAAATAGTTCTCTTTATTTATGGATTGTCCTTTTTTGTCTTAGGTGTATTGGTGTTATTTGTGCGAACCAAAGAGAGTGAAATATTTTTTGCTAAAAAAATTTGGCTTTTAGGTGTTTTTGCTTTATTTCATGCCTTTGTAGAATGGGTTTTTCTTTACATGTATATTTTCCCAGAATTTGAAACTATACTAAGTCCCATCAAAGCCAGCTTACTACTGGTATCTTATCTTTTCTTGTTCGAATTTTCTCGCTTTATCTTGCGAGAAAGTTTTAAAGATGAACGCTCAAAACTTCATTTTATGCACACACTCTATGCCGCTCCTGTCATCTATACGATTAGCCTCTCGAGTCTTTTAACACTTATCATCATCAGCCCCTCACTCGATGGCACTATTGCAGCTATTCGTTATACTTATGGCTTTTTAGGGTCTTTGTTTTTGGGAATAGGGCTTTATTATTATGGCGAATCATTGAAAAAAAGCGCTTCTGTGGAAAGATTGAAAATCTACTTTAAAATTCCCGGAATTGCGTTTATTTTTTATGGTCTTTTTGCAGGAATTGCGGTCTCCCCTGTGGACTATTTCCCCGGAAATGTCATCAATACGGTTTGGTTTTTAGAGACTTTTGGTATCCCTGTACAGCTTTTTAGAGCACTGTGTGCCTTGGTTATCACTATCTCCTCCATTAAGGCATTACAAATTTTTAGTGATGAAATCAACCTCAAACTCTCTTCATCCCTACGACAAATCAAACGCTTTTCTTCGGATGTTTCGCATGAACTTAAAACACCATTGACGGCGATGAAAGTCGAAGTGGAAGTCGCACTAAAAGAAGAGAGAAGTAAAGAAGAGTACCAAAATATACTGCGTTCCAACCTCGAAGAGATAGACACACTCCAATCCATCGTTAAAAACCTTCTGATGCTGACCTATCTTGAAAAAGAATCACTCAAGAAGAAGTTTACCAAACACGCCATTGATGATATTGTTTTAAAGGGTCTTGAAGATTTAATGGTGATGGCAAGTCATAAAAATATCAATTTAGAGATGCAAACGCTTGATTCTGTTGAGATGTTATGTGATGAGGTGTTGTTGAGAACTGTCTTTTCTAACCTTATTGAAAATGCTATCAAATATGCTCCCTCAAGCAGTAGTGTTTTTATCGCTTTATGCAAAGTAGAAAATCACGCCATTTTTAGTGTGGAAGATGAGGGGAAAGGCATCGATGAGGCAAAACTTAAGCTCGTATTTGATAGATTTTATCGCACCGATGACTCGCGCTCCAAAAGTGTTAAAGGCTTTGGTTTGGGGTTATCCATCGTCAAGCAGATAGTTGAAGTTCATGATGGAAGCGTGGAGATGAAAAATCGTTTAAATGGCGGACTTTGCGTCAAAGTCACATTACCAATAGTTTACATGTAAGGAAAAAGAATGAAAGTTTATGGCATAACAACCTGTGGAAGTGTGAAAAAAGCACTCTCTTTTTTAAAGGCGAGAGGCAAAGTTTGCGAGTTTGTAGATTTGAAAAAAGTCGCTATTGAAGAGGAGAGGTTAAGAGCTTGGATGCAAAAACAACCTTTACATGTAATCTTCAATACGAAGGGAACGAAGTTCAAAACGCTAGGTCTTTCTAAAGATTTGGATGATGAAGCCAAGGTGCAATGGCTTTTAAAAGAGCAGTTATTGTTCAAGCGACCCATCATCGAATGTGACGATGGATCTTTGGTCGTAGGTTCTGATGAAGCGCTTTACACTAAGCTCTTTTAGCCGTTGAAACAAACAAAGCCGCAAGCAGTAAAAATGCGCCTGTGATGCGGTTTTGGATGGTAATGGCGCGCAAAGATTTGACCATAAATTTGAGCTTTGAGGCTAAAGAGCTGTAGCCTGTCATCACGATAACATCCACGACCACTAAAGTAGCACAAATGATGAAAAATTGCGTCCAAATGGGTTTTGTTGGGTCTAAAAACTGAGGAATAAATGCGACTAAAAAGACCGTTGCTTTGATGTTTGTCATGTTAATCAAGGAAGCTTGAATGAGCGCTTTTTTAAAGGAAAATGCCTTGATGTTTTCTGCATCTTGCGGAAGCATAGGTTTTTCGACAAATTTCATCACGCCTAAAAAGATAAGATACGCCACACCAATCCACTTGATAACATTAAAAAGTGTCAAAGACTGAGTAATCAAAGAACCAAGTCCGATGACGACTACAAAGGTTTGAGTTAAAAGGCCTATTTGAGATCGGAAGAGCGTCGT
>JAQWCT010000153.1 GCA_028705785.1 Sulfurospirillaceae bacterium
AATAAGGCGCTGTGAGTGCAATATTTCTGAGGGTAGGAACTTTAAATACATTTTTGTCACTTTCTCTGCCTGTAAGTACAAAACGATAATCCATCTTTTTTAAGCGTTCAATCTCCGCAACGACACCAAATTTTTGAAATGAATTACCGCCCACATTAACACCGTTGTGACAGCTTGCACATCCTAGTCTTTTAAACAACTCATAACCTTCCATCTGCTCTGGTTCTAGCATTGTCTCTTTGCGTAAAAAACGGTCAAACTTTCCATTGGGTGTGATAAGCGTTTTTTCATACTCAGCGATAGCGTCTGAAATATCTGTAAAAAGAACTGTTGAACGCTTTGTGATAGCAGTAAAAGCTTTGCGATATCGCTCATCAGCATTGATTCTTTGTTCAACTTCTTCTGTAGTCATTCCCATTTCTAAAGGATTATGGATAGGTCCAGCAGCTTGTTCTTGAAGATTTTTAGCGCGCCCATTCCAAAACTGGGTAAAATTAAAAACCGCATTCAAAACGGTGGGTGCTTGCATACAACCCTCATTTCCTTTAACCCCTATAGAAACAGGACGAGGATCACTTCCTCCATGTTCGAAACTATGACATGAAACACAGGCAATAGTTTTATCATGAGAAAGGATAGGATCAAAAAAGAGGCTTTTTCCAATAGCTGCTTTGCGAGTATCATGAGCAACATTCAAAGGGATAGGAGAAATGGGCTCGACTGCATTGAGTGAAAATGAAATTATCATTATTAACCATAAAACCGTAAAATTTTTCATTAAGCCCCATATGACGATATGGCACAATTATACAATCAAAAACCTTACTCAAACTTAATTTATCACCTCTTTCTCACTATTAAAATATTTTTTGAATAAAAAACATATAAACTAAAGTTGCTACAAAGATGCTCAAAAGTGCATTTTTAAACTTTACATGTAAAGCTATAGCAACGATAACGCCAATAATTTCGGCGATACCATAAGGATATATTTCCCATGTAACATCTTTTAATGCATAAAACACCAAAATAACCATAATCATCAAAGGCATATTGAGTTCAATATACTTGACTAAAGGCGAAGGCTCGCGGGTGCGAAAAAGTAAAAAAGGAATGATTCGCGTTGTGTAAGTCGCAATAGAGGCGACAATAATAGCGCCTATAAGATAACTACTTTCCACTTTCCATACTCCTTTTAAAGACAATTAAAACAAATGCTGCCACACATAGCGAAAGAATAAGCATTTTTTGTGGAGGGAAAAGGAACATGCCAAAAAGTCCAATAATGAGAGCTACAAAAAAAGGCTTATGCAACCTACTTTTCTTATACAGTTCGATAGAAAGTACCACAAAAAGTGCCGTCAGTGAAAACTCAATGCCTTCATAATTAAACGGTAAGATATTGCCAAGCATCGCACCTACAACACTGCCTATAATCCAATAGCATTGATTGAGTGCCGTGATGATGAGATAGACTTTTTCACGATTGATTTGTGGAACTTCACTTGTTTTAAGAAGCGCAAAGGTTTCATCCGTCAGACCAAAAATAAGATAATGTTTTTTCCATGAAAAATCTTTGAAGGTTGAAATCATAGAAAGTCCATAAAAAGTATGACGAAGATTGAGTAAAAAGGTGGCAATGCCTATTTCTAAAATGGTTGCTTGAGAAGCAAAAAGTGTTAATGCTAAAAATTGCCCAGAACCTGCAAAGATAAAGATACTCATAAATAAAGCATAGTACCAAGGGATAAGTAATTTTGAAAGCAATAAACCAAACGCCATTCCCAAAGGAATATAACCCATCAATACAGGAATAGTTAGTTTAAAAATAGCAAAAAAATTCAAAAAAAGCCTTATTTTTTGATGTACTTATTGAGATAAGAGCTGGTGGTATTTTTGTCTTTCATCTCTTTGGTAGACATTTGGTTTTGTGGTTTGGTATCTGAAAAATAAAAATAATCGATACCAACCACAATAAATATAACAAGAATAAGCGGAAGCAGAAGAAGCATATTATCGCTTCAATCCATTCACCGTCTGCAACATCTCATCACTGGTTACAATAGCTTTTGAATTTGCCTCATAAGCCCTTTGTCCTGTGATAAGGTCTGTCATCTCTTCAACCAGTTGAACATTACTCATCTCAACAAATTGTTGTCTGGTTTGTCCTAGACCATTGAGTCCAGGGGTAGAGTTAATAGGGTCGCCTGAAGCACCTGTGTTGATGTAGTTATTGTCCCCTAATGAGTGAAGTCCTGCTGGATTAACGAAGTTAGTAAGCTCAATTTGTCCGACTTGTGTCATGGCTGTTGCTCCTGCTTGAAGAACATTAACGATACCATCTACACCAATAGAAATCTGCGTTGCATCCTCAGGAATAACCATTTCTGGTAAAAGTTTATAACCATCACTGTTGACAACATTACCAGCATTGTCTAGTTTAAATGAACCATTCCTCGTATACGCCGTTGTTCCATCAGGAAGTTGAATCTGAAAAAATCCATTTCCCGTAATCGCCATATCAAGAGGATTTCCGGTCTCTTTAAAGTTACCTTGTGTAAACATCTTCGCTATGGCTGTGGGGCGAACACCAAGACCTACTTCGATACCTGTTGGAGAGACAGAAGTACCACTTGTCGCTGTTCCTGCATATTCCATTGTTTGGTACATAAGATCTGCAAATTCTGCTCGTTGTTTTTTATAACCAATCGTATTGACATTTGAAATGTTGTTTGAAGTCGTATCTATTTGTGTTTGTTGCGCAATCATACCTGTTGCGGCTGTGTAAAGAGAACGGATCATCTATTTTCCTTATGCTTTAATGGATGCTAGTTTACTAATCGCATCACTGTTAAGATCATTCATATGTGAATTCATCACCTTTTGGTACATTTCAACCAGTCTGTTCGTTTCGATAAGACCGACCATTTCATTCACAGGATTAATGTTACTGGTTTCTAAAAATCCTTGTGCTACCGTATCACCTGCTACAAGTTCTGTGATTTCATCGAGTTTATCGTATCGATAAAGGTTATTACCTTCTTTGGTCAATGTTTTGATATCATCACTTTGTGCCATAAAAAACTTTGCCATTTCATCAGGACCATTATAAATCGTTCCACTTTTATCAACACCAATGACCGAATCTTCTGGAATGGTAATATATTGTTGGTTTTCAAAATAGGTCGATGGCAATACAGGATAACCCTCTTTAGTCACGAGTGTTCCACTTTGATTGACAGAGAAAGAACCATTTTGCGTTAAACGAATGCCATTTGGCGTTTCTACCATAAAAAATGTATCAGCGCGTTTGAGTGCGAAATCAAGTGGATTCCCTGTATTTTTCAAACCACCTTGTTCATATTTGACATATTGCTCAACCACTTGGGGTACTCGCGAGATAGCTGCATTAAGAAACTTACTGCCTTCTATCGTATTGTCTTTTAAAGGCATTTCATCTTTAGCTTCTTGAAAAATGCGTTTAAAATCACCAACAACCACATCATCTCTTTTAAAGGCTGTCGTATTGACATTGGCAAGATTATTGGAGATAACATCAAGTCTATTAAACTGTGTTACCATCGCTCCTGTGGTACTATAATATCCATTTTGCATTGTTTATTTGCCTACTTTTTTGATATCTTACCTCTCTTAAGCAACTCTTGTTCCAATTACAGAATTATCCTAAAAAATAAACTTTTAATAACATTTAAATAAAAACTCGGTATAATCCACATCTTTTATATAAAAATGCTACCCTCACCAACTCACTTAAGGAGAGTTCCAACTATGGCTTCAAAAGAACTTTATACCGAATTAGAAGAATTATTTGCAGAAAATGAAAAATCATATGTCACTTATGAAAATGTTATGTGTTTATTTGTTAAACCACCAACCCCTGCGAATGTTAAAAAACTTATTGGTCTTTTAGATAAATACAAAGTTACCCTTATCTCTTCAGCAGAAATTGCCAAACTTAAAAATATTGAAGAGGCAAAGAAAAGAGAAGAAGAGCGACAAAAACTCCAAGATGCAGCCCTTGAAGAAGAGTTTGACTTAGCCAGTGAAAAAGAGTTACTAGAGTGGTCAAGAAGTGATAGTCCTGTGAGAATGTACCTTCGAGAGATGGGACAAATCTCCCTTTTAACCAAAGATGAAGAGATAGACATCAGCAAAAAAATCGAATTTGGCGAGGACATCATCATCGATGCTTTTTGTTCTGTTCCTTATCTTATCGACTTTATTTTGGATTACAAAGAAGCACTTATCAACCGTGAACGCCGTGTTAAAGAGCTTTTCAAAACTTTTGAAGATGATGAATCTGATGACAGTGAAGATGATGACCTTGATGATGATGGAGATGATGACGGTGAAGAGAAAAAGACTTTCTCTAAAAAAGACAATACCCGAACTGAGAAAGTTATCGAAAGCTTTAAATCACTCGAAAAAGCCAAAAAAGACTGGATGAAAAGTTTTTCCAAGCCACCTGAGGAGACTTTTGATAGAGAAGAGATGATGAACTATGATCTCGCTTTGGCATTTAAAAAGAAACTTCTTAAAGAGAGTTTGATGGACTTGGGACCTACGAGTAAACTTATCAATGAACTCGTAAAATCTATGGAAACAGCACTTAAAAGCGATTTTGAATTTGATAAAGAACTCAAAAGACTTGAGTATCGTCTTCCCCTTTTCAATGACAATCTCAAAGAAAACCATACCAAACTTCTGACCAATATCGTTGATTTAAACAAAGAAGACATCACCGCTTTAGTACCAGAAGCGACAATGGTTTCCACTTACATGGAAATCAAAAAACTGTTCCAAACCAAAGAAGCCAGTAAACAGGGCTTTGACCTCGAACCAGATACGCTCAAAGAAATCCTAGAGCAAATCAAACGCGGTAAAAAGATAGCCGATGAGTCCAAAACGCGTATGGCAAAATCGAACCTTAGACTCGTTGTTTCTATCGCCAAACGATACACCAATCGTGGTCTTCCATTCTTAGATTTGATTCAAGAGGGAAATATCGGTTTGATGAAAGCCGTCGATAAATTTGAATACAAAAAAGGCTATAAGTTTTCAACCTATGCAACTTGGTGGATTAGACAAGCCATTTCAAGAGCCATTGCGGATCAAGCACGAACGATTCGTATTCCTATCCATATGATTGAAACCATTAACCGTATCAATAAAATCATCCGTAAACACCTTCAAGAAAATGGTAAAGAACCAGACATCGACACCATCGCAGAAGAAGTGGGCTTGAGTGCCGATAAAGTCAAGAATGTTATCAAAATAACCAAAGAGCCTATCTCTCTTGAAGCGCCTATTGGTAATGAAGATGATGGTAAATTTGGAGATTTTGTTGAGGATAAAAACTCTATTTCTCCGATGGATAGCATCTTAAAATCCGACCTTAAAGACCAGATTGATGAAGTCCTAGACCAACTCAATGACCGTGAAAAAGCCGTTATTCGTATGCGTTTTGGCTTGATGCACGATGAGAGCGATAGAACACTTGAAGAAATTGGTAAAGAACTCAATGTCACAAGAGAGCGAGTTCGCCAAATCGAGAGTTCAGCTATCAAAAAGCTCAAACACCCAAAAGTAGGTAGAAAACTTAAAAATTACATCGAAAGTTAAATTGATGCACGCTGAAGCATGGATAGAACACGACTATAACCCTTTCATTGTCTTTGATAGCAATGGCAAGATACTCTCACTAAACCAAGAAGCGCAATACCTTCTTGGGGAAGTGGCACACAAAAAAATCTTTGATATCGCGCAAACTTACGCTAGCATTACCTATGGATTTAAAACTACCATCGTCGACATCGTCTTTGGTTCGTATAAATTCTATGCTATTACCGTCGGTTATGATGATGAGAGTTCCATCGGTATCAAGCTTTACAAAAGTGCTACCAAAAAATTTGCCAATGTCGAAGAATACGGCGAAAGTATCAATGTTTACGCCCTTCTTGACCTTTGCATCAGCGCATCATCAACCAACAGTGCTATCAAATTTAAAAAAGAATTTGACCCAACATTCCCCGATATCCGCCTCAAAATTGAAGATTTTATGAAACTACTCACTAAAGTTTACCAATCTCATCTAAACTCAACCGTTATCACCACGCGCCTTGCACTTATCACAGGTGAATATATCCGCTTTAATGGTAAAAAATACCCCATTTTTTCTATTTCAATTAAGGGTGAATACCGAGAACAGAGTTATGAAAAAGCCATTGAAGAGATAGCCAATAAAAGTAACTGTACTATTCATTTTGAAGTGGGAGAGACGATTATCAACGCGGCTTTGGTTTCGTAAAAATATAGCGGCTGCACTTTACATGTAACCGCTTTAAAGTACTAAAAGTCTACGAGGTTTTGGATTTTTCAACCAATGATAGATTGCCAAGTATTGAGGTACTCTGTGCTAAAGTGGTAATCCAATTTGATTTTTATCTAAATTCATAATTCTCAAAAATGCCATTTATATAAGCTAATTTCTCGTATTCACAAAAATCACTATTGATAAAAACATCTCCTGTTTGATAAAATGAGCGCGCTCTACAAGCACCGCCACAAAGAAGTTT
>JAQWCT010000154.1 GCA_028705785.1 Sulfurospirillaceae bacterium
CACCTACGCACAGCGCCATATCACTACATGTAAACAAAGAGTCACCTGCGCCACTTACATCTTTGACAATACTCCCAAGGGCATTGATATTATCTGTAGGGAGTGCATTTTTGGTATTATTGTATATCATTAGCCCCTCTGCACCGAGCGTCGTAAAGACATATCTAGCATTTGTGGTATCGGCTAATTTGCTAGAAAGTACGACGAGTCCAGATCTAAAATCATTGAGAGAAAGTCTGATTTCTCTTTCAGTCGGGGTAAGAAGAGTCATGCTTTTAAACTTGGAGATATCGCCAACTTGTGACGAGCTTTGAGAATCAGCTGCCATTGGAATATTGTGAGAAAATCCTAACTTTGTAATATTATTGATAATCCTATTGGTTAGAACGCCATAACTAAAGTCAGAAAAAATAATCAAATCAATATCATTAATACACTGTTGAATTTGATTTAAAATGCTACTTTCAATATCTTTACTAATACCATGTTGTTTTAAATGATTGACCCTTAGAAGTGTTTTATCTTTTGCTCGAAACCGCTGTTTGAGTGTCGTCGGTCTTGTTGAATCTTCATATAAAGTAACATCGATATCTAACGCTTTTAGCCCATTTTCTACATAGATTTTATTGTCATCGCTTCCTACAACAGAGATGAATTTGACATGAGCACCTAATGTTCTAGCGTGACTAGCAACAATGGCAGCGCCACCTATAAATTTATTATTAGCAAGAGGGCTGACGACGATTGTGGGGTCTTCTTGACTCATGCCGAGGGGTTCACAAGTGATATACTCATCGACGATAGTATCGCCGATAACCAAGACATTCAAGTTGACAAATTTTTCTACAATAGTTTTTAAATCATCCAGTTTAAACTCGTGTCTTTTGATGTAAGGAGCGCTATGTTTAACATTATAATTTGATGAAAGAAACTCTTGTCTCAACAAATCCATAGATGAAAATCCGATTTCGCCTGAACTAAAGAGGAGTTTCCCTCCGTAACTGTTGATAATTTCTAGTTCAGCATTTTCTTTATTTTCATGTTCACTTCCTTTGACAACAATATCTGGTTTATGGTTTTTAATATACTCCACTGCGGGCATTTCTAGGATAAAAGCTTCGTCAACATAACTTGTCGCTTGAATGGATTCTAATCTAATATCTTGATTAATACCCTTATTGCTAATACTATCGCTATTAACTCCAACGATGAGGTAATCTCCACTCTCTTTAGCAAATTTAAGAAGTCTTAAGTGTCCTGGATGCAAAATATTAAAATCGCCACAGACAAATACTTTTTTCATTATTATCCTATATAAAATTGATATGTTGTGGTTTTTCCCCAGTTGGGGCCTTTAGGTTGTGTAATCCCTTTTTATAGCTGTCTAAGACTTCATTCGTCTTATCTTGTAGGCATAATGTCTCACACATGCTGCAAGCGTCAAATTTATCTGATGCCAAAAAGTCCATGACTTCCCAATATCTATCACTTTTAAGAATATCTTTAAAGCGTATGTTAGGGTCAGTGATATTGCCTATGTGATACTGTTTATACTGTTCATTAAAGAAGCTTCCACACGGTGCTATTAATCCTGTACCCGACATTTGTAAATGAAATGGTGTGCCGTAACATCGGTTGTAGTTTCGTATTCCTTTAGAGGTTATTTTTGACCATTTTGCTTTAACAAAATAGGTTTCATCGCTATAGCTTTCAGCTTCTTTGAGCAAATCGTATAATTTTTCATAATCATTATAATTCACACCCAAAGTGCCATCTTTATCATCGCTACAATGTTTGATGACGACATAGTCTGGTCTTAACTCTTTACCAAGTTTAGCTAATGGAATAATTTGGTCGCCAAATTTTGGCATAAGTACCATTTGCATACCAATAGTTACATCTAAATTTAATTCTTTTTTTATTTTCATAGCTGTTTTGATATTTTCGCATGTTTCATAAAAGTTTTTTTCAGGCACTCCCATGATTTCACTATATCTTTGAGGTTCTCCCGCACTAAAGTTAAATCTCAAATAGGTTAGCGCTGGTAATATTTTTCGAAGCACTGCTTCTGTTAATGTATTTCCATGAGAAGCCATTGCCATATCAAGCCCTACTTGTTTGCCATAAACAATCACATCTTCATAGATAGGATTTGCCGTGCTTTCTCCATCACTGACTAAACTGATGGCTTTAACACCAACTTCCGCACAATCATCCAAAAAATTTTTCATAATAGGCAATGTTATTTTATGGGGCTTATTTCTCTGAAGATTGGCATAACAAAATTCACAGTTATACTGACAAGCTTGTGTTAGTGCCATATCTATCGTAATGGGGACGATTTTCTCGCCTTTTTTCCATTGTTCTAGTCTATCTTGATGCCACAATATTTTTGAGCCATCTAAAATTAATTCTGCCATTATTACCCTTTATCGACATCGCAAATAGGTTGGACCATTGTAATCAAACATATCTTTTATATCTTGTGTTAAACGCTCTTTTGTTGGCGAAAAAATCTTGAAATTTTTAAATATTTTCATCATCTCCACATCGTCGCCATCCATGCAATGACTTCTTCCTAAAGTATGAAAATAATTATCGGCACCTACACCAATTAATTTTACATTCATAGTATGTTCATTTAAATCATAGCGTATTTGCTCATAAGCTCTCATCACTAAAAAAGGAACTTGTGAATAAATGATGGGTTTCAGACCTGCTAAAAACATTCCCGCGCTCATGCTAATGGTTGCTTGTTCGCAAATTCCTGTGTTGAAAGTTCTTTCTTTGTGGTTATGAAAGAAATCATCTAAAACAGCAAACCCCATATCTCCTACGAGTAGAGTCATTTTCTCATCGGCTTTAAAGTATGTATATATTTCGCCCATCACTTCTTGTTTTGAGGCTAAATTATTCATTATTGTCACCCAATACATAACCATCTTGTGTGGGACATCTAAAATGATGTGCAATAGAGTTTTCACACATTTTAATTCCTTTACCTTTAATCGTATCGCATACAACGATAGATAAACCATCGTTTTGCATCGTGAAAAACTTAGCAAAGGTCGTTTTTAATGCCATCTCACTGTGCCCGTCAATCCTACTAAAATTATCACTATAGGCGTGTAATATTTTTGCTAGTCTATCGTTATCAAGCCCAACATCTGTGACCCTATCCATTGCTTGAAGTCCATTTGCATCAACAATTAACAGTAAATTATCCAATTTAAATCGATACGCAAGCGCGAGGGCTTCAAAGTTGCTACCCTCTTGCATTTCACCATCTCCAACAAGACAAACTACTTTTTGCTTTTTCCCTTGCATTTTGAATGCTTGAGCGATACCTACGGCTATGGGTAAACCATGACCAAGGGAGCCAGTGGATGCTTCTATCATATAGTCTAAATTTTGAGTTAAACAACCTTTTATAGACGCACCATTATAAAAAGTATCTAATTCATGTTGAGGTAAAAAACCAAGTTCATGCAAAATAACATAATAGGCATATGCTCCATGACCTTTACTGATAAGCAGTCTGTCTCGTACATCACTTTTAGCATTATGCTTATCATAATGTAAAAAATCACGAAATAAAACGGTCAATATCTCCACCGTAGATAATGAGGGTGCGAGATGCCCCGCACCTGTTTTACACGATAAGGCTATTGTTTTTTGTCTTATATCCTGCGCATTTATCACTTATTTTTCCCCCAAACACTCAAACCAATCTTTGGTTGCATCTTTAATGCTGTTTTCATCCCAAACAGGAGCTTCCCGCCATTGTTCAATATTGTCAAGCATTATCTTAACACCTGTCTCAAAACTGACTTTGGGTGTCCACCCTAGCACTTTTTTTATCTTGCTAATGTCAGCATAAGTACAGTCTGGCTCACCTGGTCTTTTGGGGATGTAAAGTCTCTCTCCACCGAGTAAATCGACTAAATAGTTAATGCTATAGGTGTTATCGCTTCCTACATTAAAGATTTCATTGACGAGAGCACTTTGACTGGCGATGTAGCAGGCATCTACAATATCTGTTACATAAGTGAAATCCCTCGTTTGTGTACCATCCCCAACAATAGTGAGGGGTTTGTAGTTTAAGAGTTGTGCTAAAAATACCCCAAATACGGCGCCGTAAGTGCCGCTTGTTCGGTGTCGCACACCGTAAACATTAAAAAATCGCATAGATAAAACGGGCATATTGTAAACTTGCCCCCAATGCATCACATACTGTTCCCCTACGGTTTTGGTGTGTGCGTAAGGGTATTCTGGTTTAATGGGACTTGTCTCTGGCGTAGGGTAAATTTCAGGTATACCATAACATGAGCTTGAAGCAGCATAGACAAATTTTTTCAGATTCTTAGATTTTTTAGCCGCCTCTAAAACTCTTATTGTACCATCAACATTCGCTTGGTGGTAAGTGAGTGGGTTATTGATTGAAGGGACGATATCTGCTAGTGCCGCGTAATGAAAAACATAATCTACATCTTCAAAGTAAGTATCCAAATTAACAGAATAATCACCAATATCCACTTGGACGAATGTTATTTTACCTTTATGATGGGCTATATTATCCAATCTTCCATTGGCGAGGTTATCAATTACCATAACATCGTATTTTTTAGAGACGAGTAAATCAACCATATGTGAGCCAATAAATCCAGCTCCTCCTGTTACTATTGCTTTCATCTCTTGCCTTTAAATAAAATTATCATGGTTTTGTGGATTTTTCAGTCGCCATAGATATCGATTAACTTCATCCATTCTACAGTTCGCACGACAGCCTGAAATATCAAGTTTTTCTTTGACATAAGTGATAGATGCGAGTCTTTTTTCACTTTCCCATGCGGTTTCAAATGAGCTCTCTTTTAAGTTACCATAACAAAATTTACTTTGCTGAAGGTAGGCACTGCATCCATATAAGTCTCCGTTTGCCATTAAATGTGCCCAAAAATAGGGCGTTGAGTAACATTTTTTATAGCTATGACCCGTTTCTAGTTTTTTCATGGTATTGCTTCTGAAAACAACATTAAAATGCTCATCATTGAGTTTTTCAAGTTCTTTTTCAAGTTCAAGCATAGGTTTATAATCAATATCTTTATATTTTTTAGTTTCGCTAAAGAGATGTTGCGAATAGGGCTTAATGACAAGATAGTCGAGTCCAAGTTCTTTAACTTTTTTGGCTAATACTAATGCTTCGTCTTTATTTTCAGGAAGCAGTAGCATTTGTGCCCCTAGTGTACAGCTAAAATTATTCTCTTTTCTGGTTTTAACAGCGAGTTTCATATTTTCAAGCACTTTATCAAAATCATCTGCTTTGGTTCTGTGGATTTGAGAATAGGTTTCTTTTGTACCTGCATTAATACTAATTTTCACCCATGAAGCATTTTTAAATATTTTGTAGACATTTTTTTCATTGAGCATCACAAAATTGGTTGTAATGGAGCTATCTAACCCAATATTAGTACAGTGTTCGATAATGTCATCAAGTTCTTTATGTAAAAGTGGTTCACCTTCACCTGCAAACATGACACTTTTTACCCCTTTTTGAGCCATTTCTCCCAATCTTTGTTTTAAAAGGTCTGCTTCCCAACGAATATTTTGATAACCAATGTAGTCAACGCCACAAAATGTACAGCGATGATTACATGCACCTACAGGAGAGATTTCAACATATATTGGATATATATTTTTTAATTTTTCCAAATCATCACTTGCTTCAATCCATTGGGCAACTCTTGTTGGATGAAAGCTTAGTTTGTGGCTATCAATTGCGTATTTATCGCTCATTTAAATCCTTATAATTTTTAATCAAAACCTCTATTTCACTATAAATATTAAAATTATTATTTGCGGATAGGGAATAAAAAAATGACATCATTTTTTCATTTGATGTATAGTAACATTTTGTCTTGAAATGCAATAAAATTGTAGCTATATCGAGTAGCCACAGCAATGCAAAATTCATATATGGCTGTAAATCTTTGTGTTCAAGTGACAATATCCTAAATCCCATTTCACATAAATCATCAATTAAAGATAGACTAGTATTGCTATACATGAACGCTGATATAGTGCGTATAAAATAAAATTTGTCTTTTAAATCAATAGCCTTCATTGGATACTTACTACTAAATATTTTTATAAATTCTTCGATTTTTTTGGTTATCAAATCGTCTTGTATGACTAAAGCATAAGATGCGATTAGTGAAAATTCTTTTGGACAGTTAGTCTCTAAGGCGTTTTCATATTTTAATGTTGTTAAATAGGATAATGCCCTTTTTTGATAAGAAAAACCACGCTGAATTTTATCAAAATGTATTTTTTCTATTTCAATCAATGGTAATTTTAATGAAAAAATTAATTCAAAAAAAAGTTGAAGAAAAGACCTTCTTACTTCTGGTATCGCATGTTTGCAATCCCTTGCCACAACCAACGCATTTTTCTTTTTGATTCTTCGTAAATAAAGATAAGGAAATGCCATTTCAAATACCATCTGGTTGTTCTTTTCT
>JAQWCT010000155.1 GCA_028705785.1 Sulfurospirillaceae bacterium
GGCGAAAACCAAAGGAAAAGGGATTTTATGAGAACGCAAAAAATCGTTAAGGGTAACGAAATCTTTTATAATTATTCAACTAAACTTTATCAATCAAATTTTCTCTACGGTGTCACTCCACAAATGAGAAAAGATGTCGAGGAAAAACTAGAAAAGCAAAAAGACTATTTAAAAAATACCTTTCTTAGCTTTGATGGCAATCCCACAACTCAATCTTTATTTGATATGAACTCATCAGCAAATATACAACCGCAAAGATATCACGGTGAGATTTGGAATCGTGTTCAAGCTCTTCAACGCTATGCCAAAGATATTGGCTTTACTGAACCAGTTTTTATCACTATAACCCCTCGTACTGTTAATAAACCTACAAAACAAATTCAACTTAAAAAAAATGTTTTCAAACTCGTTGAAAATCCAAATTTTATTGATACCTACGATATAAAAACACATCAAACAGATTATGTTCGTAACACCTTAGAATATATTTCACATAAATGGCAAGGATTGTTAAAAGAAAGAGTTTGTGAAGATATTAAAAAGAAATTTGGTACTCGTGTTATATTTATGCGTACTTATGAGCCACATATCGACGGTACACCACACGCTCACATTGTCTGCTTTGTTCCTCCCTCTTTCAAAGATAGGTTTGTTAAGGTATGCGAAGAATATTTTGTAGATTCTCTTTGCGATATAAAAACAGAGTTTGATAATGCAAAAGGTGGTGTCATTGCGTACATTCTCAAATATATTTTAAAATCATTTGAGAATGCAAAAAATGGTATTTTAGACACTGTTGCGTGTTGGTACTCATTTTATAAAGTCCGTCGCTTTACCACTTCACGCACTTTGATACCTCTTTCAATTTTTCACAAAATCCAAAAAGAGCAATCTTTACAAAATATCTATGAAACTACAAAACTTTATAAACAAGGTTATTTTGAAATAGGCATATCGTGCCACCCTCTCGCACCGACTACACCAGAATTTATAGACTTGAAAAACAAAGATTATAAAATCTCTACAATTACCTACATGCTAGAAGATGGCGACGACATAGCCTTTCAAGTACTATATGAAAAAAATTATAACATTGATTTTTATATACCTGATCCAAAACTTCAAAACAAACCAAAGCCAATCATACACACTGAAAATCTAACTATACCAGTTCAAATCATTGGTGATATGCGTACCTTTGTTTTAAAAAAAGGCAAATTAGTGCAGGTCTATAAATCAATCAATAATTATTCAAAATGGGAGCTTTTAAATTATTACAATCATTTAGACCCTGAAATCTGTGATATAAATCATTTTTTATTAGTACAAAATGAGTGTGTTCGAAGAGGTATTATTAAAGGTAAATTAGAGAGTATTAAAGAATTTGATTGGAAAATAGGAGCATAAAATGAAAAAGATTGATTTATACGCTATTCAAATGCAGTTAGAAAACATTTCAAACAATTTGGCTTCTATTAATATGAAAACACCTTTAAATCAAGGGTTTAATAAAATTATGGTAGAAAAATTTTTACAGCATGATAAAGATGTATCGGAAATTACAAATTTTATTCATTGTGCTTTGA
Organism: Sulfurospirillaceae bacterium; assembly: GCA_028705785.1. GTDB lineage: Bacteria > Campylobacterota > Campylobacteria > Campylobacterales > Sulfurospirillaceae > Sulfurospirillum. The sequence goes on from JAQWCT010000155.1 coordinate 1,587, forward strand.
AATATATTAGGGAAAAAGCTGTTGCGGAAGATAAATAAAACATATTCTGTAATTTCTGAAAAAAGAAAAATAGGAGCATAAAATGAAAAAAGAACAAGATTTAATGGATAAGTTAAAACCTTTTTTTGATGCTTCAAAATGTTTCTGTGAAGCAGAACGAAAAATTAAAAAATCAGGTCGTAAAGTTAAAAAGTGTGAACATGATGCTCTTATTGCTAAATACGCTTTAGGTGCTGTTTTTTTAGTTATGTTTAGAAATGGTGGTACAAAATGAAAGAAAATATACGATTTAATGCAAAGGTTATTTTAATAAATAATAGATATTTTGTACGCTTTGGTAAAAATAAATCTGTTTTAACTGCTTATTACTTGGCTGGAGCTACATTATATTGTGTTGATTATAAATTAAATGAAGTTCTTAATGTATTAGATAAAAAAGGTCGCGTTTATGATGTTTTAAATGTTGGCTTAACATCAGGTTGTTAAATTGACTTTCCAAAAATACGCAGACCTATATATACAACTAAACGAGGACGATTGGAAACCGTCTTATCTTGATAAAAATAAAGGCATTATCTTACAACGCTTTGATGATTTTAAGGATAGAAATATCAATGATATTAAAGCTTCTGATATTAAACTTTGGTATAAACAAATTGATGATGTAGGTAATAAATCAAAACGAAATTATCTTTCTGTTTTAAAAGGTATTTTTGACATTGCCTTGCATGATGAAATTATTCAAAAAAATCCTATGATACATGTAAAATTTCCAAAATATCACGCTCCTCGTATTGATCCTTTTTCTTCTGATGATGTTAAAATGATTTTAAACGCTGCAAAAGATTTCAATTTTAATTTTGTTTATTTTCTTGCGATGGGTTTTTTTACTGGTATGCGTACTGGTGAGATTATCTCTCTTAAACGAAGTGAAGTCGATTTACAAAATAGAGTTATATCTATTCGTTCTACTCGCTCACGATTTGGAGAGGGTATCCCTAAAACTTTTGGCTCTAAGCGTGATATTCCTATCATTGATGCTCTTTATCCATATATTTTAAAAATGTATCAAAAAGAAAATGATACTTATCTTCTTACAAATCAATATAATCACCCTTACCGTGATACTCATGTTTTTTGCGTTTATTGGTGGAAACCTTTACTTCAAAAACTTGGGATTATGTATCGCCGTCCTTACAATATGCGTCATACATTCGCTACAAATATGCTTTATCGTGAGTTATGCTCTCCAGTTGAGTTATCTCAATATCTTGGTCATTCTAGTGTTCAAATGATTTATGATGTTTATGTGAGTTATATTCAAGGACATTTTTCAAAATTTGACAAATCTATTTCAGTTTATTCTTAGTTTCGCATACGCAAGGGATTTTTAGTTTTTTTAAAAGTGCTTTGAAAGTGCCTAAAATATGGGCTTAGTGGCGGACAGGGAGGGATTCGAACCCTCGGTCAGGTTACCCCGACGCATCCTTAGCAGGGATGTGGTTTCAGCCAACTCACCCATCTGTCCAAGTTAAAAAGTAGAGTGCAAGTATAGCAAAACTATATAATAATCTGCTTAAAGCCTCATTTTCAATGAGATACAGGGTGTTTTACAACACCCTCATAAAAAGGAGTACAGTTTTCTTCTGGTGTTTTTGGTGGATTTTGTACTTTTTTGGATTTACCTAAAAGAGATAATGCCACATTGGTTATCGCATTAAATGATTTTTCATCCAGTTTTAGCGCTGGTTTGTTAAATGTTCCAACAATGGTTTGTTCAAAAATAGAACAACCTTTCGTATCTACAAGCGCTACTTTTACATCAAGAAACTTCTCTTCTATGATTTGGAGGGCCCCATTGAGCGCCAATCTGTTGCGGCTTGTGCTGAGGGCTACATCACTTAATTTTATTTCCGAATAGCCAATATCAAACTTTGTATTGATTTGATTTAAAACGCTATTACCACCTTTAAAACTTGTGATTGAGCCAGAAAGCAGTGATGCAAAATTTGTCTCTTTCGCACTGTTTTGGTTGGCATCAAAAGTCGATAAAATTTTGTCAACATCGTAACCTTTGACATTGACACCTTCTCCAAATAGCTGAACAAATCCTCCCAAAGTATTTTTAACCGTGAGCATATCGCCTAAAAAGAAAGAGAGTTTAAGGTCGCCATTTGCCATTCCCTCCAAAAAAGGTTCTCCAAAAATTTCTTTAGAGAGCTCAGACAGTTTCAAATCGGTGATTTTACTTTTAATCGATATCTGAGGTGATTTACCGCTTAAATCAATCTTGCCACTACCTTGTATTGGGGTGTCAAAGAGTGTGTATTTGAGGCTTTCTATCGTAGCAATGGATTCTTTCATATCAAAGTTCATAGCAATATCTTTGACCGTATATTTGTCATATTTAGCTTGGGCAATGGTGGATTCTGCTTTAAAGGAAAGACCTTGTATCCTATGCTTTAGGGCATCATAATTAATATCATTGATGCTCAAATCTATATCGTTCAAAGTAAATTGTCGCTTTGCTTCGTTATCAATGTAGCGGATATTTGCATCTTCAAATCTTATTTTTTTTACATTTACTAAGGGTAGGTTGCTCTCTTTACTGATAGTGCTGTTGGTTTCATTTTGTTTTTTTTCAGGACTTATATTGGCAGTAGGAATTTCAAAGTTAAATTTTCCCTCTTGCGTTTTTTCAATCAACAATGTTAACTTTTCCAATGCGATATACTTGACCTTGACCTCTTTACGCAACAAAGGCGCAATCTCAATGGCAACATCAAAACTTCCCAACTGAGCAAAAGGAGCATCACTTTGATAAGAAGGATTTGAAACCTCTACATTCAAAATGCTCACACCCACAGGGGTTAGGGAAAGTGTAATATCTCCTTTGATAGCAAGCTCATAACCGGTTGCTTCTTTAATCATTTTTTGTATTTTTGGTTTATACTCATTAAAATCGATGACTTTGATAACAAGAAAAAATAAAACAATACTGAGTGTAAAAAAGAGCACCACGCTTAAGCCTATTTTTTGGAACATTTCACTTCCTATAGTTATTTAAATATTTTCAATAATTTTTTTAACAACGCTCAAAGGGTCTACACTATGGTAAATAGGTCTTCCCACAACAATAAAATCAGATTTTTGCGCTTTGGCTGTTTGGAGGTCTGCCACTCTTTCTTGATCATCACTACTCTCGCCAAAAGGACGAATACCTGGGGTTAGTGTCAAAAAGCTTGCATGGGTGTGTGATTTGATTAACTGGCTCTCATACACAGAACACACCACACCGTGCATACCACTCTCATAAGTATCTTTTGCAAAGTCCATCGCTTTTTGAGCTATAGAAGCGTTATAGATAGAAGAAAAAGAGGCTTCATCAAAGCTAGTCAAGGCTGTAACAGCTAAAACGATGGGAGGATTTGGCAAGGAATTTACTCTTTCCATAACCATACTCATGGCTTTTTTGCCACTTGAAGCGTGAACATTGAACATATCAACACCAAGAGATGCTACAGACTCTGCCGCATCTGCCATGGTGTTTGGGATGTCATAAATTTTGAGGTCTAAAAAGATTTTAAAAGACGGGTTGATAGCTTTTAAGGCTTCAAGAAGTTCTTTTCCATCTCGGATAAAAGAGCGAAGCCCCACTTTGAGCCAAATATCTTCACTTTTTAGCTTTTTTGCAAGAGCGATATTGTCTTCTTTAGAGGTCAAATCAAGTGCCACACAAAGCTTCATCTATAAAACTTCTTCTTTAGAGATAGCATCTAAAACGCCATTGACAAACTTTGGACTTGTCTCGTTGCACAATTTTTTAGCTAATTCTATGGCTTCATTGATAACCACAGCATTATCTAGTTCTGTATAAAGTATCTCATACGCACCTAGTCTCAAGATAGCTCTCTCAACCGTACCGATTTGATTTAAATCCCACTCTTTAAGGTGTTTATTAATCGCTAAATCTACGGCTGTAAGGTTATCTTTGATGCCATTATAAAGGCTAAGTGCAAAATCTTTTTGAAGATTACGAATCTTTTTTTCTTCGAATAGCTCGTCGATAAACTTATCTATTCCTGCATTGCCGATGTCTCCAGCGTACAAAAGTCCGACGATGCTCTCTCTTACTTGATGTCTTGTTGCCAACGAAAATCCTTATAAATGTTTGTATAAACTAATGAGTTCGATTAAACCTGTCATCGCTTCAAAGCCTTTATTGCCAGCTTTACTACCAGCTCGCTCAATTGCTTGCTCTATCGTATCGGTTGTTAAAACACCAAAAGTAACAGGTTTTTGATACTTGAGTGCTGTATTTGCTACACCCTTAGTCGCTTCAGCGGCTACATAGTCAAAATGAGGTGTACTACCACGAATCACTGCACCTACACAACACACAGCGTCATATTTGCCACTGCTTAAGATTTTATCCAGTGCCAAAGGTATCTCATACGCCCCTGGAACCAAAATCAAATCGAGATTTTTTTCATTTCCACCATGACGGATAAACGCATCCTTAGCACCCTCAACAAGACGGTCAGTGATGATGTGGTTAAATCTACTGTTAATAATCGCTACTTTCTCGCTACCATTTAGGGAAAGATTTCCTTCTATAATATTCATATCTATCCTTCTATCAAATTTCTTAATGATACAACATTTTTCGTTATAACTTAATTATCTCTTCCTCCAAACGCTTACATGTAAAGACTTACAGACTTGTTTTCGCCCTGTTTTTTGAATGCATGAGGTCATTTCGCATGGCTCACCAACCAAGTCAAAATCAGCCAATAAAATGTCATTTAAAGCGTCAAATGTACTATATTTTTCGCCATTTTTCTTAAAACCACCGAGCCATTTTTTTCGAGGTGTTTTATCCTCATCCCAATCATAAGCACTTGCAATGACCAATAAACCATT
>JAQWCT010000156.1 GCA_028705785.1 Sulfurospirillaceae bacterium
TGTTTTCCTAGTGGTTTGAAAGTCATTGTCTCTTTTCTTTTTGTATTTTTTAGCACTTTTTTGTTTTGAGTGACAGAATTTTACCCCAAACCAGTCAAAAAGTCAAGAAAAAACACCTCAAAGTTTAGTCAGTTATACTAAAGGATTTTAAGTATTTAGGAAAAAAAAGAGGATAGCCAAAATATTAACCAAAGTATAAGTTTTAAACCACTATAATTTCCGCCTTACTAAAACCGTGTCAAGGTAGCTCAGCTGGTTAGAGCGCTGGTCTCATAAGCCGGAGGTCGGGGGTTCGAGTCCCCCTCTTGACACCACTTACTCTTCACAGACCCTTATTTTAACGAACTTTCTAACAACTCAATCATAACTTTGAATTATTATCTTTGGAGTCGTCGGTCTTGAAATTAGACTCACTTTTGGCACGATTTGGCTCAGAAAGTCTGCAAACTATTACAAGCCCTTTGTTTTTGAGTTACTCAAATTAGCGACTCATAGACAAGTCATAAATCAAAATCCCAATACTTTTTCCAAAATTGAACATCAAAAGAACCTAACTCTTTATAATAATTTACCAAATCATCAAAAAACTTCTTTTTGATTTTTTGAATATCACTCGTATTGTTTATCTGGTTCCACAAAATATTTGAAAAAGCAATATTATTCAAATCTTTACAATGATACATAAATCTTTTTCTCTCAAATTTTTCAAATGGATTTGCCAAAATATTTTGTTTTACGCTTGAATTATCATTTATGAATTCTTGATTTTCAAATGGACTTGTATTTCTATCTATTTTCAGATTCTTATCCACTCTATATTGATAAAACTTTTTAAATTCTGTGACCAAATCATCTAAGTTTACTTCACCATTATGGTCGATAGTTTTAAAAAATGAGAAAATAAAAATCATTTTGTATGAAAGTGAATATGTTCCCTCTTCAATAAACTCAAAAAAATCTTTGTATATTGTTTCATCATTATGAACTTTTAAATTTTTAGCTTTTCTTATCGCTTCTATTTTTAAAGGTTCATAATAATTTAAAAATTGTTTTCCAATAGGAATTTGAACATCTGGAATTACTTCATTTTTCTTAACCCAAGCTCTCAATGTTCCAGTTGAAACATAAAGCTCTCTTGCTAATTGTTCATCGCTTAAATAATCAGCATATTTTTCTTCAAAAGTAAAAATATCAATATATTCAAGTTTGCGCTCTTCTTCATAAAGTCCATCAAGTAAAATCTCTTCATGAGATAGTTTATTTGAATTTAACATATCTGCCCAAGGTTTGTAATTAGCTATGCCTAAAAGTGCATGAATTGACCAAGGTGTGTTTTTAAAAGTTCCAGCTCCTCCATAATTATCAACAATATCAATTACATAAAGAGCTTCTTTATCTTCATATTTTCTTGTTCCTCTTCCAATTTGTTGAGTATATAAAACTTTTGACATTGTCGGTCTTGCCATAACAATAATTGAAGTTCTAGGCGAATCCCAACCTTCATTAAGTAATGAACAAGTTGTTAGAAATTGAATTTTCCCGTTTTGATACTCTTCAATGTACTTTTGGGAATTGTTGTCATTTCCACTTACAGCTTCGCATGAAATTTTATTTTCTCGCAAAAGTTTTGCTACTTTTTTTGCATGAATAACTGATACACAAAAAATCAATCCTGATTTAAAAGGCATCGAATTATTTGCAAAATATTTTTTTAAAACATCTACAATAAGTTGGTCTCTTGATGGTGCAATAACTGTTTTTTGTAAATCAGTTGAATAATAGTCTTTTCCATTAAATCTAACTTCTGATAAATCAATATTACTTTTAACTCTAAAGGCTTTAATTGGAGCTAAAATATCTTGATTAATAGCTTCAACCAATGTTAAACTTGATTCATATTTGCCGAATATTGCAGCCAAACTTTTTTCATCTAGTCTTTTATCTGTTGCTGTTAAACCTAAAAGCATTTGAGGATTAAAATATTGGATAACTTTTTGTAAAGTTGGTGCAACTGCATGATGCGCTTCATCAACTGCAATATAATTAAAATCTAAGCTATTGAAATTTTGGTAATATCTACTCATCCAAGAATAAGTTTGAATAAGTATCTGAGAGTTCTTTTCTTCTCCAATTAAAACATTTACATGTAGTTCATTTTCAAATCTATGATTTACTTTTTTAATGGTGTCTATTTTTAACTGTTTTGTGGGAACTAAAATCAAAATTTTTAAACTATTGTCTTTTTGATACTGTTCTAAAATATCAGCAATTAAAATCTCTGTTTTTCCTGTACCAGTTGGAAGAACAACTAAAAAGTTTTTTTCTCCATCATTTCTTTTTTGTTCAAGCTCTTTCAATGAATCAATTTGATGATTTAAAAGTGTTATTTGTCTTGTAACTGAAAGTTTTTGCAAGTCATGTAAATCTTCAAGATTACCTATAAATTTTTTCACTTCATCGTAAAAATTATCAGTTGTTTTCATACCCTCTAAAGACCAACGAAAAACTTTAAATCCATAAGCCACCAAAGAGTTTTGTCTAAAAAGTTGAGAGTTATATTTTTTCTCTCCAGTTAAAATTGGATGATGAAATTTTTCTCCATTTTTTTCAATTGCAATTGAATAACAATTATTTTTCAGATAATAATCTGTATATCTAGTTTGACCATTCATATCAATAAATGGAAATTCTCTTCGTATTTTTGATAAAGATTCTCTTCCATAACACTCAATGAATGCTTGCTCAAAATAAGCTTCAGGTAATGTTGGGTCAATCTCTTTTAACTCTCTATTAGTTCCACTTTGTTTTATATTATCTTCATTAAAATCATTGTTCTGAATATGTGAGTAAATTGATTTAAACTCTTCAAAATCTTTTTCATCATCAATCAAGAATCTGTAAATGGAGTCATATTGTGACATTAAAGAATTTTGCTCTTTTGTGTATTCGTTGTATTTAAAAGGGTTGGTTTTATTACAAATTTGGTAGTCAATCATAATGGCATTGTTAGATGAGTCGGTTAATAAAAAGCCTCTTATTAATTCTTTTTTAAAAGTGAATTTATTTTCTAAAAAATCTATAACATTGGTTTTTATAGTTTCTAAATTCATATTATTTTTGAGCTACTAGCGTAAGCCACTCAATACCATCTCTATTGAGTCCATCTTTGTTGGTTTTTTTGTCCAGTATTTTAAATCCTATGTTTTCACAAAGTTTAATCCATTCATCAAAATTTAAAACTAAAAAAAACCTTCCTTTTTCATCAAAACCATTTTGATTAATATCATCTCTAAATAACGATACCGACATTAAAAATTTCCCATTTTGATTTAACAAATCATAAATTCTTGAAATTGTTTTTTCAAGGTCATTTTTTGATAAGTGCATCAGTGTTGCAATTGAATAAATTCCATCAAAACTTATACTAAAATATAAATCATTTGGTAAGGTTTTATGTAGCAGTTTTTCTGATAATTCAGGATGGATTTTTTTTGCTTCTTCAATCATGTTTTGTGAGCCATCAATTGCAATAACATCATAATTGTTTCTAATCATAAATGAAGCATCACGACCCGAACCACAACCAATTTCAAGAAGTTTTGATTTATTTGTAAAAGTTTGTAGTAAAAGGATTTGAACTTCGCTTACATCTGCTGATTCATAGCGATTGATAAGAAGATTTGCATTTTTTTCATAATAATTTATTGTACTAGTACGCATGATTAGAACGGAATTCACCTTTATAAAAATCAACAACTTTTTTCTCAATATCATTGACAATAGCATATCTATTAGAGATGTTTTTTCTGTAGGCGTCTATCTCATATATGCGTTCAAATAAGCCTATATTGAAATTTTCATCTGCAAAGTATTGTTCTATGGTTGTTTGTATTTTTTCATCTATTTTCATGGGGTGAATATTAACATTTTAAAGTTTAAACCATCAAGAAGGATTGTGAAGTCAAGAGAAGTGCAAATCTAGCCATATGAAATTTTATTCAAAGCCCAGAATACGACTATTTATTTAAGAATGTATGCTTAAATTTTCCGCTTGCATGATAAATGGCACGCAAAATAGTTACATTAAAGCCAAATATGGCTCGTATTTGTTATGTATTCGTGCCAAATTTGATATAATGGTTTTAAAATAACCCATTGGAGTGGTAATGGAACAAACACATCGTTGGATTTGGCAGAAAAAACACTATCCTCATTTCATTTATGATACTCACACTATAGAGCCACTCATTCAGCGCATTAGTATGGAACAAGGTTATCTTATTGCATTTACTCGATTTTTGAACGATGAAACGCTTCGCATGAGGCAGTGGGAATCTTTATCGAGTGAAGTTTTAAACAGTTCTGCCATCGAAGGGGAAATCCTCAATCGTGAGAGTGTTAGAGCTTCTGTTGGGAGGAAGTTAGGAATAGCTAATATTGAACAAAGTGGGGTTGTGGATACACACACTGATGGCATCATCGATATTCTGATAGATGCAAATACCCATTATGAAAAAGACTTAACTTTGGAGCGTCTATTTGGATGGCATAATGCATTTTTCCCAAGAGGATACAGTGGCTTTGAAAAGATTATTGTGGCAGATTTTAGAGGCTCTGAGAAAATGGAAGTAGTATCTTGTGCCATTGGTAGAGAAAAAGTACATTATGAAGAACCTCAAAGCGATAGACTTAAAGATGAAATGAACGAATTTTTGAGATGGTTTAATAAACAAGATGCCACTCTTATCAAAGCGGCCATTGCGCATCTATGGTTTGTTGTTATTCATCCCCTTGATGATGGCAATGGAAGAATAGCAAGGGCTATTACAGATTTGGTTTTATCGAAGATAGAATGTTCCAATTTCTCAAAACTCTATTCTATGTCAACATCAATCCTCAAAGATAGAAAAGGATACTATGAAGTTCTTGATACTACTACAGGGTTGAAAACCATCAAAGAAACAGATGAAGGTATTGATATTACCGTATGGATTGAGTGGTTTTTAAAAACGCTTCTTCATGCGTTAGAAGATGCAAAAAAGAGCTTAGGGTACATCATCGAGAAGACAAAATTTTGGGATAACCATCGCCATATTGAACTGAATGCTAGAGAAATTAAAATGCTCAATAAAGTTCTTGATACAGGAATGGAAAATTTTGAAGGTGGCATTACAAAACGAAAATACATTGCTATTACCAACTCAAGTCCAAGAACAGCGGTAAGAGACTTAAAAGAGTTGGTTGATCTTGGGTGCATTCGCGTAGATCCCCAAACAAAGGGAAAAAATACGCGGTATGAAATTATTATTTAACAAATGATCAAAATAAGGAGAAAAAAATGTATCGTTTAATGGTTGCTTTAATGTGTTTTATTTCATCAGTCTTTGCGGAAGAAATCGGATCTGTCAATACCGCTTTTGTATTTTTAGGAGCCAATCATAAAATTGTAATTGAAGCATTTGACGATCCTAAAGTATCAGGAGTGTCTTGCCATTTATCTCGTGCAAAGACTGGCGGCGTAAAAGGTTCTTTTGGTATCGCTGAAGATACATCTGACGCGTCTATTGCTTGTAGGCAAACAGGGATGATTCATTTACCTCAAGATATTCAATCCAAAAAAAATGACGGTGAACGAGTCTTTAAAGAATCAACCTCTTTATTGTTTAAACATATTCAAGTTGTCCGCTTTTATGATGCAAAACGAAATACGCTTATTTATTTAAGTTATTCAGATAAACTTATTGACGGTTCACCAAAAAATTCAATTTCAACAGTGCAGATTACGAATACACTCTTTGAAAAGTAAGATACATGTGAAAAACGATTTCTTAGCTATCAAATGCCAAAGAAATAATAGGTATTTAGGTTTTATTTACAAATGGTTCTCTTTGGCTGCGTTAATCTCAAATATGCGATGTGTTTGGCAAAATAAAGTCTACTATTAGTGAGCATATTAAGGCTATTTTTGAAGAGGAAGAGTTGGATAAAATTCAGTTGTTCGGACTTACCGAACAATTGCAAGTAACGGTAACTATCCCTAATATTTAGACCCGTTTTATACTGATAAAATCTGGTTATGATTATTCCTTTTGAGAAATTTAATAGGATTTAAATGACCTAATGCCTCATGGGGTTAGAGATTTCCCCACTTCCACTCAAGAATCTCAGGCATATCTTGCCCGTAGGTTTCGATGTATGTTTTATGTTCACGCAATTTTTCGAGCATGATTTGTTTGATTGTTTTGGCATAAGGTTGCATTTTTGGTACTCTGTCCATGACATCCATGACGAGATGAAACCTGTCCATGTCGTTGAGTACGACCATATCGAAAGGTGTTGTCGTTGTTCCTTCTTCTTTGTAACCCCTTACATGTAAATGCTCGTGATTGGCTCTTCTGTATGCCAAACGATGTATCAGCCATGGGTAACCATGATAGGCGAAGACGACAGGTACATGGGGCGTAAAAAGTGTATCAAACGCTTCATCTTCAAGCCCACAAGGATGTT
>JAQWCT010000157.1 GCA_028705785.1 Sulfurospirillaceae bacterium
ATGGTGAGCGAAGTCAAGAGTGCACCAAATTGAAACAGAACGCACCATCTTTGCCTGAGTTCTTGGGCTTCATTATTTGAAAGACTACTCACATTTTTGTTCAAAACAAGCATTTCACCAGCAGTGACTTTTTGCAGAAGAATCATTTCTCTTAGCAAAGTCGTTTTGCCACTACCACTACCACCCAAAAGCCCAAAAATTTCTCCTTGATGGATTTGAAAATTGACACCATCATGAATCACATTTTTCCCAAAACTCGTCACGATATTTTTGGCTTCAATGAGCGTACTCACAGTCCCATCTCCGTCAAAAGAACTGAGATAAGCGCGTCCATAGCGATTACCCAAAAGATAGCATTGACGACACTAATGGTAGTGTATTTGCCCACACTCTCGGTACTACTATCGATTTGAAATCCACGAAAGCAGCCAATAGTCGCGATAATAGCACCAAAGATAGGTGCTTTAACCAAACCAATAATGAAGTGCTTAAGCGCCACTGTCTCTTGAATACGGTCGATAAATTCTTCAAAACTTACCCCTAATTTGGTAGATGCAATCACCATGCCACCAAAAGTAGAGACGATATCTGCAAAAAAGACCAAAAGAGGTAACGAAATAAGCAGTGCAAACAACCGTGGAAGTACTAAAAAGTCCCATGGCGAAAAACCCATAGAACGCATAGCATCGACTTCATCCGTGATTTTCATAACACCAATTTGTGCTGTATAGGCTGAGGCACTTCTGCCCGCAACGACGATAGCAGTCAGTAGAGGAGCGAGTTCTCTCACTGCTGAAATAGTGACCATCTCAACGATAAAGATATTAGCACCAAATTTTTCTAATTGAGTAGCGCCTTGATAGGCGATAACAATACCAATTAAAAATGAGGTTAAAAAAATAATAGGAATAGCTCCTGCGCCACTGTTTTCAATATGGTAGAGGGTAGCTTTAACGCGAATGGTAAGGGGATTTAGAAAAGCTTTGAGGATAAAATGAAAAAGTTCACCTGTAAATGAAAAAAAGGAAGAGAGTGTTTTTTGACCTTCAAATATTCTTTTACCGATGTTTTCCAAATAATCAAAGATAAAAAAAGTATGAATTGGTTTGATGATTTCTTGTGGAAAATGTATCTCACAGATACCCCATAGTTTTGTAAAATGGTCGCTTTGACCTACTTTTGAGACAAGGCAATCCAATGCTTCTATGCGTTTAGCATGGTGCAAAATAAGCATAATTCCATGGGTGTCAAAATCGCTTATCTGTGAAAAATCAAAGATACAAGTCGTTTTTTCTTTACATGTAAGGGTTTCAAATGAGTTAGAAAGTACGGCTACAGAATTTTTTGTCCAATCACCACTGAGAATCACCGTTGTCGTGCCATTCAAATTGGAGATATGAACTTCCGCTTTAACCATTTTTTAACCTCATTTTTTAAGCAATTATAACATACCTATAGACTATATTTTCGTTATTAAGTAGGAAGGAGAAGAGAATGCGGAAATTATTTTTATTTTTTTCGTTGATGGGAAGTTTATATTTGAGTGCAGATGCAAAGGAAAATAATATGAAAAATGAAATAGCAACGCTAGGCGGAGGATGCTTTTGGTGTTTGGAAGCTGTTTTTAAAGAAACAAGAGGTGTGTTAGAAGTCGTAAATGGCTATGCTGGCGGAGATGTAGTCAATCCTCGTTATGAACAAGTTTCGATGGGAAAAACCAATCATGCTGAGGTTGTACAAGTGACATTTGATGCTAATATTATTTCCTATGAAGAAATTTTGAAAATATTTTGGCTTATCCATGATCCTACCACGCTTAATCGCCAAGGAAACGATATAGGAACACAGTATCGTTCTGTTATTTTTTACCACGATGCTAAACAAAAAGAGGTGGCTGAGGCTTCCATCAAACTCTTTTCAACGAAATTTTTAAATCCTATCGTAACACAATTGCTACCAATGCCGACATTTTATAAAGCAGAAGATTATCATCAAGATTATTTTAAAAACAACCCAAATCAAGGTTATTGTAGTTTTGTGGTTGCCCCTAAGGTAGAAAAATTTAAGGGTGTTTATAAGGATTTGGTGAAATAGCCAAATCCTTTACATGTAAGAATTTATGCAGTAGCCTATTTACTACAGATTTTCGTGCAAAGATTGTAAGGTATGGAGATCATTTCCAGTAATCACATCCCTATTTTCCTCAATTTTTTCAATCGGCCAGTTCCACCACTGAATTTCTAATAGCGTTTTTATGACCTCATTATCAAATCGTTTTTTAATAACACATGCGGGATTACCTCCAACGATAGTGTAAGGTTCCACATTATGGGTTACAACAGATTTTGCCCCTATGATGGCGCCATCGCCTATCTTAATGCCTGGCATAATCGTTGCATCAAGTCCTATCCAAACATCGTTACCAACAATGATATCACCTTTGTTTTGTGATGCTTCGAACATTGCGATAATATCCTCACTTGTCGTTTGAGATGTCATCATGAAATTAGCGAAGGGATAAGTTGAGAATCCACTTGTTTTGTGATTAGCAGAACTGGTAATAAAGCGAACGCCATGCGCAATTTGTACAAATTTACCAATAATGAGACGATCTAAACTCAAAGGAAAAAGATACGGTGCAAGAAAACTCGCATAGTCTTCCAAGACATCAAAATTGTGATAATAAGTAAATTCACCAACACTAATTCGTGGATGATTGATAACTTCTTTTAAGTGTACGACTTGTTTAATTTCAGTACCATCTGGCATTTGCATAGGATATTTTTTTTGACTATTGAGTAAACACATGGCAATTCTTTATCGTATTTTATTGATAATATTCAAAAATAGCTCTATATCCTTTTCGTCCAATGCTTCTAAAAAAATATCAGTTGATTGAAATACACTTTGTGTAGCATTTGTAAAGAGCTCAAACCCAGCATCTGTAAGCTTAACCAAACTTACTCTAGCATCTCGCGCATTTTGCTCTTTTTCTACGATATTTAATTTCTCCATTGGATTTAAAAGTCTTGTTATCCCAGAGGCACTCATGCCCGTATTTTCAGCTAAATCAATCCTACGAATAGATTTATTGGTCATTTTTGATAACTCATACATCACTAAATATTCGGAGAACGATATTCCATGCACACTTAAACATCTATCCATCATTTTAAATATTTTGGTATAAGTCGAAGATAATCCTAAGATAAATTCAAATTTTCGATTCATTTTATTTCCTTGCCATATATTTGATTAAGCAAGTATATGGCAAATATTTTTTATTGTCAATTAAATTTTCAAAGTAGTCACTATTTTCTTTACATGTAAAGCTTAAAAGGTGTGTGACAAACCTCTTATGCCATCGATGAACATCTGAACTGACATCATCAATAGCAACATTCCCATGAGTCTCTCCAATGCAGAAAGTCCTTTTTCTCGTAGAACTTTATAAAGAAAGGGGGAGAGATACATAATGATTGCGGAGACAAACCATGCGAGAAGAAGCGAGATAAAAAGACTTCCAAGATTGTTTGCGTGAGATTTGCTCATCACTAAAAGTGTTGCAAGAGCAGAGGGTCCTGCGATGAGGGGCATGGCAATAGGGACAACAAAAGGTTCACTATTTGAGCCATAAAGTTGAGCGCTTCCTTGTTCTCCTGGGAAAATAAGCTTAATACCAATCACAAAAAATATCACCGCTCCAGCAATGCGTACCGCTTCTGTTTCAAGATGAAAAAGATTGAGAAAAGACTCTCCAAAAAAAAGAAAAAGCAACAAGATGCCAAGCCCAAAGAACATCTCACGGATGATAACCGTGCGTCTTCGTTTAAGCTCGACATCTTTTAAAATGGATAAAATCACAGGAACATTGCCAAAAGGATCAATGACAAACATGATCAAAATAGCAGTCGAAATAATCGAAAATTCAAAACTCACGCTTATGACCTTTTCATGTTCTAAATTCTGAGAGTTTAAGGTTGAGTGTTTCCGTCATTCGATTGAGGTGTTCTGCGGCACTTGCGATTTCTTCCACACTTCTTGCATTTTGACTAGAGATATCATTGATTTTATTGACATCTTGGATCATAGATTCAATGTCTTGACCTGTATGGAGGTAGTTTTCTACAGTTTTATCTGATATTTTTGTAGCAGAATCCATAACTTTAAACATATTATTGATTTTGCCCTCAACATCATTTGCCGTTACAGCAAGAGATTCTACTTTCTTAGAATTGGCACTCATAGAGTCACTACTATCAACGATGGCTTGTACGATAACATTAATGGTAGCGTTGATTTCCTGAAGGCTTTTTTGAGTTCTCTCTGCTAATTTTCGCACCTCATCCGCCACAACGGCAAATCCTCTTCCATGCTCACCCGCACGGGCGGCTTCAATAGCAGCATTAAGGGCTAGAAGGTTGGTTTGATCTGCGATATCACCGATAACAACGAGGACTTCTTTGACTTGTTCGGCATCGTGACTTAATTGTTGAATTTTATGTGCCAATTCTATCTCTACTGCGGCACTTTGTTGGATTTCTTTGGTGAGTGAGAGAATGGCTTCATTGGCATCGTGAAGATAATTATTGGCTTTTAAAAGTCCCTCTTTACCTTCTTGTGCTTCACTAATACCCTCTTTCATCTCATCTTTTAATAAAGTTGCTTTATTGGTAGTGCTTCCTACTATTTGCATAGAAGTTTCAACTGCACGACCCACTTCGAGCGAAGTAGAAGAAAGCTCATGTGAAATAGAAGAGTTTTCATTAGAGAGATTTTTTGCCTCACTGATTAAAATACGCACTTTTTCGATAAAGCGATTGATACTCACACTTGCCTCGGCTATTTCATCGTTACTATCAATGGCGAGTTTGCGTGTCAAGTCACCATCACCACTAGAAAGATTGTCTGCTCTAAGCACAAGATTTTTAAGCGGAGAAGAGATGGTTTTGTTGATGATAAACATAGTCATCAAAATACTCAAGATAACCAAAGCTAACGAAATCAATAAAAAGTAAGTAAGTTGAGTGGCTACACTGCTATTAATTTGTGCTCTTAACTTTGCGATTTCATCATCAACACTGTCAACATAAATACCCGTTCCCATTACCCAACTATAAGGACCAAAAGAGACAGAGTACGCAAATTTTGGAAAAGGTTTTCCATCTTTTACTTTTGGGAATTCATATCTAACGATGCCACCACCTTGTTTGGCGGTTGCTAATAACTCTTTAATAAAGAAAACGCCATTAGAGTCTTTAAGATCCATCAAGTTTTTACCTGTCAATGCTTTATTGGTAGGGACCATAACAACATCACCATTGAATTCATAAATAAAGATATAACCACTTTTATCATTAAAAAATCTAAGTTCCTCAAATTTTTCTAAAATAGCTTCTTTGATTTTTTCATCAGGGACGCCTTTGGCTTTTTGGGCTTTATAGATTGAATTAGCCGTATCATGCGTGATTTCCATAATGGTTTTAAGCTCGTTTTCATAGAATGAATAAGCACTTTTTTCGTACTGTGCGATAAATGTTTCAGTATTTTTTTGCGTATTGATATAAGAAATGCCAATAATACAGCCGCTTAAAACAACCAGTGAAAAGATAAGAGAAATTAATATTCTCGTTGAAATTTTCATTTTAACTCCTTTTAACCCTAAATTCGCCTTATTTTATCACAATATTGATACAATTATTAAAAAATAGATGATTAGGAACATAATGACAAGTTATTTAGTGTTATTAAGACACAATAAAACACTTTCGCGTCTAAGCTTTATACAACTACTCTCTTATTTTGGAGCGTGGTTTAGCCATATGGGCATTTATACCCTTCTTATTAACCTTGAAGCACCCATTTGGGCGTTGAGTGCCGCCGCCGCTTTTACCTTCTTGCCATCCATGCTTTTAGCCCCTTTTAGTGGGGCATTGATTGATAAAATAGATACCAAAAAATTTATGCTTTTTCTAACTTTAATTGAAATCGTAACCGTTTTCTTTCTTATTTTTATTGATTCTCTCAATGTGATTTGGTTTTTGCTTATGCTTGTTTTTATTCGTATGGGAGCAGGCAGTATCTATTTTCAAACAGAAATGTCGCTTTTGCCAAAGCTATTAAATAATGAAGATTTAAAAATTGCCAATGAAATTCATTCTATTATTTGGTCTATTTCATATGCACTTGGGATGGCGGCTTCTGGATTTTTTATCCATTATTTTGGGACGACGCTCTCTTTTATTGTTGATATGTTGATTTACATGGTGGCATTTTATTTTTTATTGGGTCTTGATATTCCCTCTTTGGCACAAAAAAGTGTTTCACATGTATTTGAAATGATTAGAAGTGGTTATGTCTATCTGCGGCAAAACCCCAAAATCATCCATCTCATTTTGCTTCACGCCAGTGTTGGTTGTACGGCGTATGATGCACTTATCGCTCTTTTAGCCGATTATCAATACAAACATC
>JAQWCT010000008.1 GCA_028705785.1 Sulfurospirillaceae bacterium
CACATAAGGGCAAAATTTGCATGATTTAAGAGATTCACACTTTTCAAAACCACTCATAGGCGTTTTAAAGGCTTCAAGCGTTGCGTCCAAAAGTGCTAATTTTTCTTCCAAAAAGGACTCCTCCACCAAAACTCCCTCTTTCAAATCATAATAAAAAAGTCCGCCAACGGTGCCTAGTTGTTGTGCTAGAAGATAGTAAAACTCCAATTGAAAATCAACACATTCCTCAAGGTCAGCTTCTTTGATAGAGGGTATTTTTCCACTTTTATAATCAATGATAAAAAGCTTATCATCCAAGATATCAATTCTATCGATTTGTCCCTCTAGCACAAAACCTTTATAAGGAATCTTCAACGATAACTCTTTGTGTGAAATGTTAAACCCATCTTCGTGGCGCGCCATCTCACTATGTGTGAATGCTCTTAGTCTCTCCATCCACATATCTGCAAAATAGTGCCACACTACATGGCTATTTTCTTCTTTGAGATAATGCACAATTTTTTCTTCTAATTGCTTTGCATCAAGGGGAAAATCACCCTCAAATGCTCGCTCCAACGCTTTATGCAAATATCGCCCTACCACAGATTCATTTACCTCATTAGTAGGCATCTGCGCTTCTTTAAGCATAGCGACATATCGAAAGTAAAACTGCCTTTTACATGTAAGAAGTATTTTAAGCTTAGTCGCGGAGAGTGGTGTTTGGAAAAGCTCATACGATTCATCGATATAGTCGACATCGTAGCGATTTTTAGGTAGATTTGTTTCAAAGAGTAAAGGATAAAAAAGTGACTCATGGTTCATCAGTTGCGCTTGAAATCCTAGTTCATCCAAAAAGCGTGAGGGCATGGAAGATTCATTGTGAACATAAGTGATGGCTATCTTCTGCGCTTTTAAAAAGAGTTGATGGTAGTAATAGCGTTGTAGATTTTCACGGTCTCTCTTGGTGGGAAGCTTTGCGTGAGCACGGACTACTGAGGATAAAAAGAGGTCTTTTTGGCTTCTTTTAGGTACAAAATCATCGTTAAAATCTAAAACAATCACCCCTTTATACGCCACGCCTCTTGTTTCCAACACGCCCAAAACGGTTACTTTACCACCCCTGACATCATCTCTTGTAAGGCTTTGAAGACGACTTAGGAACAGTTTGATGATTTGTTCAAACCGCAAAGAAATGGAGTGTTCTAGGAAATGGCGATACTGGAAAAATGCTTCTTGAAAAAGGGGTTCTTGTTGCTCTTTGGTATCCATAGCAAGTAATTTATCAAAGATATAAAAAGCCTCATCAGCCGTCACTTTTTTTGCCCATAATTCTTTACATGTAAAGATTATTTCTTCATCCATATTGAAGCGAATGAGGCGCAGTTTATCTTCGATAGCATCAAAACGAAGGGCTTTTTCTATGGCACTTAGATGCTGATAAAAATGACTTTCACGCAAAGAGATACCCATGGCAAAGTTGAGATTGCCAAGCCTATCAAAGACTTTGAGGCTATTGGCGAAAGACTCATCGGGGAGAATCACAACGATCTCTTCAGGATGCAACCCCTCTTTTATCCAGCCCTCTATACAACTTTGGGCATAAGCAATTTGGCTAAGGCGATTAGTAAAGCCATAGACTTCTTGGTTTGCATCTATCGCTTTGAGTGGGCTTACATGTAAGATGGTTTTAGTGCTTAAATCGATTTCATAATGATAGTCTTGCAGAAGCTCACATCCTAATTTTTGAAAAACATCGACCATTTTTTGATTGTAAGCTGTGATATTAAGGCTTACATGTAAAGGTGTGAGCGTAGCGATTTTGGTTAAAAGCTCTAGTTCAAAGTGACTTAAAAATCCCTCAAGATGAAGTTTGATTCCGCCAAGCCCTTGTATGTAAGCTTCATTGATAGTGTAAAAAGAAGGCAGTGTGATTTTGTCATAAAAGTTATTTTTCTCTAGCAATGCAGTGTAGTTTTCTAAAAGCTTTTGAAGCACCTCAAGGTGTTCTGCATAACTTGCATAAGTATCGGCAACCATCAAATCTTCAATGCGCACTTTTTCATAAGAGAGTTCTTCAAAGAATCGAAAAAGATACTGGGAATTGCGTAAAAAAACTAAAAATTCTCTCTCAATATGAAGCGATTCAAAGGAAGAAAATTTAGAAGCTTCTTGCATCAAAAGAACTCTTGTGTCATCATCAATCAGCGTTTTATGGCTCACCAAAATAGCTTTTTGTTCCAACTCTTGAATGGTAATGGCTTTAGGTAAAAGCGCATTCGTCTCTGAAAAATGCGCATAAAAAGAGCGAATAGCTCTAGAGGTAGAAAAGACTTCTAACATAATACCTGCTATAAAAATTTTAGTTTATTATAACAGATAAACGAGCCTTATTTTGCTGCGTAGACTTCGTATTTACTGTAACCTTTAAATTCGCCTATTTCAATCTTCGTTAAAATCTGCCAACGACCCGGTTTTAAAATCTCAATTACATCAAAGATATAATTTCCATTTTCAATTTTAGAAGGCTTCATCTCTTTGTTGTCTTTATTTGTTTCTGGGCGAGAGAGCAAAAGTGTTACTTTCGCATTTTCAATCTTTTTGCCATTTTCTTTATCTAAAAGCTTGATACTAAAACTATTTTTACCCATCACAAAACTCTCTGTAGAATAGCGTAGATCATATTTTGCGTTAAATTTTTCTTGAAGTTCCATAATCTCATTAATATTTTGATCTACTTTTTGGTATTTTTCCATATAAAAAGTATCCATCTCAACAGGATTATCTAATGCTATTTTAATCGTCCAAGCACATGCAACAACTGTCGCTAAAATCATGCCTATAATGGTATGCGGCCAATAGTTTCTCTCTTTAGTTACTTTATGCACTTTTTTGCATCCTTTTTCGTAAAATCAAAATGGCAACCACCAATAAAAATCCATAAATGAAAAATCTAAAAATACCCAAAGTATTTTTATTAGAACTTCCAATAGAACTCTCCAAAGTTATCTTTTTAGAATCTGAAATTTGATCAACGATATCACCATAACCATTTAAAAGTGCAGCACTCACACTCACATCTTTTTTCTTACCTGTTAAAAGAGGGAGGATGGTTCCAGTCCATGGTAAAGGTGAGAGCATTGATTCTTTATCAAATGCTTTATTTAAATCAGGAGAATTATAAATATCAACTTTTTGATCTTCCAAAAATAGTGTGAGAAGAGCATAAGGAGGTGTTAGGTCTTTTACAAAATTTTGTTCATATGCAATGATATTTTCACCATTGCCACTCTTTTTGGCAATTAAATAGACTTTGATACCACTTTTTTGAAAAAGCTCTTGTCCCATCTCTTCGATTTTTTGAGCAGCTCTCTCTTCAATAACCTCTTCATTAATCACAAATTCCTTAGCAGTAAGGCATAAGGGAATAACGAAAAAAAGGCAAAAGAGTATAAACCCTTTTGCCTTTACATGTAAAAACTTATTCATTAACCGATGAATAAATGGTTAGCTGTTACAACAGCCCATGCACTTACAACGCCAAGTATAATCAAACCTACTACAATGATTTTATCCATATTATCAGCCATCATATACCCCCTACTTCCCTATAACTTTTTGATTCGCATTAGCAGTATCTCTCATTTTGAGTGCTTGCGGATCTGTTATTTTATAAGGTTTGTCTGCTACAGATTGTTGTGCAACAAGACCCCAAACTGTAAGCCCTGCAAGGATAGATAGCAAAAGCACCGTCGCGATAAGCATACCTGTAATTCCATGAATTCCAAATACATTTCTGTTGGTATTTTCCATTGACAATCCTTATTTCGCTAAAGAGTTGACATAAGTGCCAACGGCAAGTTTTTGCACATTGGTCAAACGACCGTCATTAAACTTCGGCATACTTCCAATAGCACCTTTTTTGCCCATTCCTAGAACATTGACAACAAATTTAGCATCACCATAGTTACTAATATTTGCTGCACTTCCATCCATACCTTTACCATCTTCACCATGACATGCTGAACAAGTAGCCCAAAGTGCACGACCTTCTTCAACTAATGCTGCATTTTTGGTCTTTTTTACACTTGAAATTTCTTGCATCATAAATGCTGCTACTGCTTTTGCACTTGCTGCGTCAAGTAAACCTGCTGGCATTTCACCCATTGGGTAGTTTGAGCCTTTAGCACCATTTAAAATAGTGGCAACAACAGCTTCCTCAGTACCCCATTTGGTAAGATTTGCTGCTTTTCCATTGATACCATCACCGATAACACCGTGACAAGGTGCGCATTGTACTAAGAAAACGCCCTCACCCATGCCCATGAGTGTTGCTTTGTCTGGATTGGAAAATTTGCTCTCAAAACGCGTTGAGTGCTCTTTTACTTCTTCGTTATACTCACCAATTTGAGAGTATGAATTAAGAGGATATCCTGCAAGAACATACCATAATCCCCAAACTATTGTTCCCAAAAACGAAAGTGCCCAACCGATAGGTAGAGGATTTTTATACTCACCAATACCATCCCAGTTCTCTTTTGCTAATTCTCCACCACTTTTATCATTTTGCATTTGCTTCATATACTTACCAACAACACCCACAGTAAGAATGATGATAGCTGCAGCGGCAATTAATGTTAATAAAACTACATTGTCATTCAGCCAATTCATATATTGCTCCTCTTTAGTCTTTCTCTTTGTTTAACGGTGATATTGCTTCAACGGGTGCATCGTCAATATTGTCGTGCAAAGCGATATCCGAGTATTTTTCATAGTTTCTCGTTCCTGTTTTTTCATCTCTATAGAGATGATAAAGATAGCTATACAAAATCACCGCTAAAAAGATTGTAAACAAGATATACCCGTACGCTTGTAATTCCCTAATGGTTTCCATATTCACCGTTCACACCTTACTTTAAGCTATTTAAGTAGGCAATGATCGCAACGATCTCTTTGATTTCACCCTTTTTAAATGCATCTTTGACTTCTTGGCTTTTCATATCAGCAACAATAAGTGCCGCTTGTGCCATGACTTCTTTTTTAGATTCATCTAAAGTGCCAAGTTTAGGCATATCAGGTTTGTCATAAGGAACATTGAATACCGTTTTAACAGTGTACGCCTCAGCATATGCTGTCTCAATATCCGCTGTGTTGCTAAACATATGCTTATACGCTGGCATAATTGAACCAGGCACAACACTGGTTGGAGCCATCATATGATACTCGTGCCAATCACTTGTTCGATAGTTACCAACCCTCATTAAATCTGGTCCCGTTCTTTTTGAACCCCAAAGGAATGGTCTATCATAAGCATATTCCCCACTTAAAGAATACATACCGTAACGGTCTGTTTCAGACTTAAAAGGACGAATTAACTGTGAATGACAAGCATTACAGCTATCTTTAATATAAGTTTGTCGACCTGCAAGCTCTAGTACTGTGTATGGTTTTTTTCCAACAACCGGACGCGCACTTTCCATAAAATCTGGAAGTATCGTTACCACACCAGCATAAGCAATGACCAAAAATACACCTACCGCAAAAAAGAATGGATTTCTTTCTAACCAATGAAACATTTTCCTATCCTCCCTTACGCTGACATCGGTGAAGCATTTTGAGGTTCACTCGAAATCGCTTTACCCGCACTGATAGTTTTGTACATATTATAACTAAACATAAAGAAACCAACTAAATAGAACAATCCACCTGTTGCACGAAGCGAATAGTAAGGGATTAAAACAGTTACAGTATCGATAAATGAATAAGCCAAGTTACCGAATTGGTCAGTGGCTCTCCACATCATACCTTGCGTAATACCTGCAATCCACATACTTGTAAAATACATAACAATACCCGTTGTTTGCAACCAGAATTGTGCTTCCATTAATTTTTTACTGTATAACTCTTTTTTATACATTCTTGGTGCCATGTGGAAGAGTGCTGCCATAAGCATAAAGCCTACCCAACCCAAAGTACCATCATGAACATGTCCAGGGATCCAGTCAGTAAAGTGCGCAAGGGCATTAACTGATTTGATTGCTTGAATTGGACCTTCTAGTGTTGAGAGCATATAGAATGTAGATGCTAAAACCATGAATTTAATGAGTGGATTTGCTTTAAGTTGTCCCCATTCACCTTTCATTGTAAGTAGCATGTTTATCGCACTACCCCAAGATGGAAGAATTAAGATAACTGAAAAAATTGAACCCATAGTTTGTACCCAATCAGGCACAGTAGAGTATAACAAGTGGTGACCACCTGCCCAAAGATAAACAAACATTAATCCCCAAAATGAAAGTAATGAAAGTTTATAAGAAAATACTGGTTGACCAGATTCTTTTGGTAAGAAGTAATAAATCATTGCAATGATAGGAACAGTAAAGACGAATGCAACCGCATTGTGTCCGTACCACCATTGAACCATCGCATCATTGGTACCTGCATACATAGAAACAGAGTGATACCATTTACCAACGCCAGAAACAAAATATGTTGGAACTTCCATGTTATTGAAAAGATACAACATAGCAACACCCAAGAATGTCGCAATAAAATACCACATAGAAATGTAAAGTGTTTTTTCGCGTCTGATACCGATAAGACCAAAAATACTAAATCCCCAAAGTACCCATAAAACAACCACAGCAATATCTAATGGCCATTCTAGTTCAGCGTACTCTTTAGAAGTAGAAACACCCATAAAAAGTGTTACAACAGCGGTAAGTATGACAATCATGTAAATCCAAAAATGGAGTTTTCCGATTACCATCAAAAACTTTGACTCTGCCATGGAAACTTTAAGTACTCTTTGCCCGATATAGTACCAAGACGCAAAGATTCCACTTAGCAAAAATCCAAAAATTACTCCTGAAGTGTGAAGCGGTCTTAAACGACTGTAAGTACCGTACTCACCTGCTAGGTAATTCAACTCAGGGAAAGCCATCTGATAGGCGATAACCACACCTATTAACATACCAATGATTCCAAATAGAATCGTTGCGTAAGTAAAACATTTGGCTACTGAATAGTCATAGTTCAATGCATCTTTTGCCTGCATCAATTCCTCCTGCTTGTATTTTATGTCACAAAAATATCACATAATGTGGAAATTATAGTGCAGGTTATCTACAACGAAGCTTAAGAAGATTAAATTTGTGTTAAATAAAAAAAGTTAAAGTAATATTCAGGATTGAGGAGGAGAAGCGTAAATTACGCTTCTCCCATGTTGATTTTGTAGCCAAGGCCAGGAATATTTTTGATAAACTCTTTATCTGTCTTTTCTCTTACGCGTTTAATAAAAGTTCTAATAGCAGAATCTGTTACTTTTTTATTAATCCAAACATGTCGCTTAATTTCATCATGAAGCACAAATACACCTAAGTTCTTCACTAAAACGGAAATAAATAACAACTCTTTTTTGGTTAAAAATATAGTTTTACCGTCTTTTACCAAAACTCTTCTATTTTTATCAAACTGATATCCCATTCCAAGGTCTACGACATCATTTTGAGAAAGAAGTTCTTTGGATATAATTTTAAGCGTTTTGAGAAGTTCATCAGGATCAATAGGCTTAATGAGATATTTATCGATACCAACATCTATTGCACCAATGAGTCTCTCTTTTTCACTAAAGGCGCTCAAAATAACAATAGGAGTTTGTCTTGAAAGACTTTTAATCTCTTTAGACATCATCAATCCATCTATCACTGGCATCATAATATCTGTTATAACAATATCAGGTTTATATTTTTTAAATTTCTTTAAACCATCTTCGCCATCTCGGGCAACGATAAATTTTGCAAATTCATCTCCAATGGCATCTTCTAAGGCTTTTCTTAAATCTTCTTCATCTTCTACAAATAGAATAGTTAATTTTGATAAATCACTCATTTGATGTTCCCTCTTCATCTTCTACTGGTATGGTTATCGTAAAACAAACACCGTCATTTTGATTATAAGCAACGATATTACCCATCATACTATTTTTGATAATCATCTTACTCATATAAAGGCCAAGTCCTGTACCAACACTCGAATGCTTTGTTGTAAAATAAGGCTCAAAAATTTTATCTAAAATAGAGCTCTCAATTCCACCTGCATTATCACAGACTTTAATTATAGCATCTCCATCAAAAGTTGTGTCAATTTCGATAGAAATTAATCTATTTTTTATTTTTTGATTACAAAATGCATCATTTGAATTATTAATAAGGTTAATGAGTACTTGTGAAAATTCATTAAAATACCCTTTAATAACTGCATCTTTTTTGATATTAAGCACTACCTTTGTACCATTTTTTTCAATAGTACCTCTCATAATATCAATGGCCTCTTGCGCTACAAGACTAAGTAAAAAACATTCACTTTGTCGATCTGGGCTGAAAAAATTTCTAAAATCGTCTATGGTTTCTGACATTTTTCCAATAATTTTTTTAGCATGACCATAAATGTCTTCAAATAATACATCTTGTTCATTGCCCATAATCCGATAAAGTTTATTCATCTTATAGAGTGTGATATTGAGTTCAGATAGAGGTTGCCTCCATTGATGCGCTATATTTGCAATCATTTCACCCATAGAAGCTAAACGAGATTGTTGAAATAAAAACCTATCTTTATCTCTATTCTTTTCAACCTCTTCTTTGACTCTCTCTTCTAGGGTTTGATTTAACTTTAAAAGCTCTTTTGTTTGCAGATTGACGCGTTGTTCTAGTGTTGCATTTAACTGTTCTAGTTCTTGTTCTTTGATAACTAAGGCTTCGTTAAGTCGAATGCTTTGAGTGACATCATAACGAATAGCGATAAACTCTTCAATTTCTCCCTCTTCACCTAAAATAGGGAAAACGGTGGTATTAACATAAAAAGTACTACCATCTTTCGCTAAATTTTTAACCGTTGATTTATAAGTTTTTTTTTGCAAAATCGTTTGCCATAAATCTTTAAAAGTGGAAGCTGGAACATCTGGATGTCTTACAATATTATGATTTTGACCTAATAATTCTTCTTTCGTATAACCAGAAATCTTGCAAAATTCATCATTGACAAAGGTAATGATTCCATTAATATCTGTTTTTGAGAGGATATTACTATTTTCAATAGCAGAGCGATATTGTTCTAATTTCATGAGGTAAAAGCGCCATATCCAAGATAAGTAATGTACAAACCGTATCCTATAATGACCAATGAAGCGATCTTAATCATCATTTCACGAAAACCGCTTCCCTTTAAAAACCCTATAAAAAATCCAAAACCTAAGAGGGCAGGCATTGTAGAAAGTCCAAAAACAACCATGGTGATAGCGCCTAAAATGGGAGAATGTAAAATAAAGGCAAAGATGAGAAAGAAGTAGACAAGACCACAAGGGAGAAAACCATTTAAAACACCTAAGCCATAAAAACTACCTATTGATTTGGCATGAATGAGTTTAGAAAAGATCTTTTTAATTGAGGGGTTAAAGGCAATTGAAGATTCCAGTGAGGTTAAAAATTTTATTTTTCCCATCAGTGACAATCCCATCAAAATCATTAAAATACCAACCATAAAATAAAGATATGGCACTAATGAAGAAAATGAAAAAAGGATTTGCCCTAAATACCCAAATAACACACCGAAAATAACATAAGCTGTCATTCTACCTATATTGTAAATAAGATGATAAAAAAATTGCCCAAAAGAAGTTGTAGAAGCATCTATTTTGGCGCTACTATACGCCATCACGAAGCCTCCACACATTCCTATACAATGTCCCAAACTTCCTAGAAGGGCAATGCTAATAATCGCTATAAAGTCTATTGCGTTGATGGCATTGCTCCTTAAATGCGCTTGGCAAACTCTTGGAAAATATATCTACTCTCTTGAGGACCTGAACTTGCCTCTGGGTGATGCTGAACTGAGAAGATAGGAGAATCATTGTACTCCAAGCCTTCAATGGTATTGTCAAAGAGATTGATATGTGTAATACGCGCTATTTTACAGATATCATCAGGAACATTATAATTGTGATTCTGGGTCGTGATTTCTACGACATTGTTTTTCATGTTTTTAACAGGATGATTACCACCATGTTGTCCAAATTTAAGCTTATAAGTCGGGTATCCATGGGCAATGGAAAGCAATTGATGTCCTAAACAAATAGCAAATATAGGCACTTTTGCCTCAATCAATTGACTAATTTGCGCGGCTTCATTTTTTAAAATCAGTGGATCACCAGGACCATTAGATAAAAAGAGTCCTTGAATTTCCCCTTTGGTGTAACGCGCAATGACTTCAGAAGCACTAAAATTATGCGGAATAACTTCAACATCTAAACCTACTTCACATAACTCATTTAGAATATTGCGTTTAATTCCTAAATCAACCGCTAAGATTTTTTTACCAATGCGTTTTGGTGTTGCATTATATGCTTGCGCTTCCCCATCCCAAACACCCTTTACATGTAAATAAGGTTTTGGTGTACTTACCTTTTCAATATAATTGACCTCTTCAATACGAGGACTGGCTTTGAGCATCGCCTTTAAGGTTTCCTCATCACTCACTTCTGTCGAAGCAATCATCATCTTAGGACCATTATCGCGAATCATTTTTGTCAAATAACGGGTATCGATATCGCAGATGCCCATACTCTTATATTCTTTTAAAAACTCTGGCAAACTCTCTTGAGAGCGAAAATTTGAGGGCGTGTTATTGAGACTTCGTACAAACATACCACTGGCATAAATCGTTTTACTTTCCATGTCATTTTCATTGCATCCTACAATGCCAATCTCAGGCATCGTAAATACAACGAATTGTCCCGCATAACTAGGATCACTCATAATCTCTTGATACCCGCTCATTGAGGTATTAAAAACGATTTCACCTGTTTTTGTACCCTCTATGCCAAAGCTTTTGGCCTCTAAAAAAATACCATTTTCAAGATAAATCCATACAGGCTTGAGTTCAATCATGACATCATTCCTCTTCGTTTAAGCTCTTCTTCATAGAGTTTTTCAAAAATAAGATCATACTCTTCAGATCCAGGGACAACTTTGCGTTTATAGTTTGAAATCTTCTCAGCCACATCATCTTCGATAGATTGAAAGTTTTCCAAATAGTGTTCCATGGAAGTGTAGACCACATTTTTGATACGGTTTTCGGAAACATTGTATTCAATTAAACCTTGTTTCCAACATGTTTCTAAAATCTCATGAGAGATAGCATTGTATCTGTCTTCATATGATAAGATAACTTCATACTCTTTAGCTAATTTTTTCTTAATCAACCAAAACATACTGCGTCTATCAACGCGTTGAAATTCCATCTCATCTTCATTTTGTTCCAAAATTTCAGAAACTCTCTCTTCTAGGGCTGTCTCTTTTTTGATGTCAGCAATAATCAAATCTTCTGCAACTTTAGCAACAGGCTCTAAGCCCTTAAGCATCGTGACAAATCCACAATTTAAGATATCGATTGCTATCTTGTTAGCAATATAGGGGGCATGAGGTAATCTGATTTTCATCAATAGACCTTACTTTAAATTTTCAAACATTTTATCCAATACAAGGTAAATATCTGTTTAGTTAAAAGTCTTGTCACTCTTTTGTTTGGTTATTTTCTATAAATGGGGGACCAAGTTTAAGTCTTTGGGTGATTTCAGAAGCAATTTTTGGATCCATTTTGGCTAAAATTTGAGACATTTTTTTAGCTGGTAATCCAAACATTAAAGCGGCGGCTTCGTGGACAGGAAGTTTTTCTAAAATAGCAGCAGCAGCGGCATCTTTCATCTTGATGTACGTTTCATCCATCTTATCGTTTTTCTTTGCATCAATGAGTTCTAACAGTTTTTTATTCTCTTCTAACATCAAAGCTATCTGTTTTTCTTTGGCATCAATGGCTTGTTTTGTCTTTTCTATAGTGTTTTCTTTTTCTTTGAGCGCTGTTTTTTGTTTGTCAAAAAGAGAATTGGTAGCTGCTTGCAAGGCTTCAAAAGATTGTCTTGCTTCATCTATTTTCTCAACTTCTCTTAACAATTCGCCTTTGCGTTCTTCAAATATTTTGGTACAATCAATCGTTTCCCCAAAGAGCAATACACTTAAAAATAAAATTAACCCTATTTTCATTTATCACCCTTTCTTATTAGCAAATAACATCGTTGAAATCTCATCAAGATACAATTGCTCTTGCTGTTTCATCTTATCTATGAAGGCTTGAAGCTCTTGTTCTTCAAGATATTTTATCTTTTCATACTCAATATGCGCTTTTTGATAATCCACTTGAAGCTTTTGCGTAGCAACCATCGCAAGCTGAAGCTCATGCTCATAGTGTTTTTTATCTCTGTTTAAAATCTTTTTTTGCTCACCTACCAAGGAGAGCAGTGAGACTGCTCCATTTTGTGGCATTTTGATTGAAATAATTTCTTCATATAAAGAGGCTATTTTATGACTGAGCATTTTCTCTTTATTTTGACTCCTCAGCAACTCTCTTTCGATAGTTTCGCGTTTTTGTTTGCGAATTTTAGCTATCTTAGAAAACTTGCTCTTCATCTGTGACCTTTACATGTAAGCTTACAAGATAATTGTGTCATTCCTATCTGGGCTGGTTGAAATAAGTCCAACTTTAGTCCCTGTAATAACTTCGAGTCTCGCAATATAAGCCTTAGCAGTTGGTGGTAAATCATCAAACTCTCTACATCCAACCACACTTTCCCAACCATCCATCTCTTCATAGATAGGCGTAACATTGTCCAAATCTTCGGGTAAAGTTTCAACTCTTTTACCATCAATCTCATAAGCAACACAAATTTTAATTTTAGGAAATCCATCCAAAACATCAAGTTTCATAATGGAGAGGTCATCACATCCATTGATGCGACTAGCATAGCGACATGCCACAGCATCAAACCAACCACATCTTCTTGGACGACCTGTTGAAGTACCAAACTCTTTACCTTTTTCACGAAGCATTTGCCCATCATCACCAAAGTCTTCTGTAGGGAAAGGACCATTGCCCACGCGTGTGCAGTATGCTTTGACGATGCCTGTTACTTTACCAATGTCTTTAGGACTCAAGCCCAAACCAACACATGCCCCTGCACTAATGGTGTTGGAGCTTGTCACAAAGGGATAAGTTCCATGATCAATATCTAAAAGTGTCCCTTGTGCACCCTCTAGTAAAACTCTTTGGTTTTCATCTAAAGATTTCCATACCATCTGAGTTGTATCGGCAAGGAAAGGTAAAAGAGCCTCAGCGTAGCCATCAAGCTCGACTTTGAGTGTTTTAAAATCAGGCGTAACGATACCGAGTGCTCCAAATAATGCTTTATTTTCTTCATAAAATTCAATTAAATTTTGTGTGAGTTTTTCCGTATCTCTAAGCTCACCAAGTCTATGCCCACTGCGCTCTATCTTGCTACCATAACTTGGTCCAATACCTCGTCCTGTTGTACCAATGGCTTTAGCCCCTCGAAGTTTTTCTTTAGCTTGGTCTATTAAGATATGATGCTTTAAAATCATATGCGCTTTGTCGCTGACAAAGAGTCTTCCTTTGAGATTGGCAAATTGCTTCATCTCTTCGATGAGGGCTTCTGGAGAAACCACTACACCATTACCAATAATGTTAATGGCTTTAGGATTAAGCACACCTGAGGGGATAAGATGCAATGCATATCTTATACCATCGACCCAAATCGTATGCCCTGCATTATGTCCACCTTGATAGCGACACACTACATCATAATTTTGCGCCATCAAATCAACAATCTTACCTTTTCCCTCATCGCCCCATTGAATGCCTACGATCATATCTGCTTTTTTCATTCTTCCACTCTCTTTATTAGTATTTCAATTATTTCATCTGTATAAAGCCCAAAACCGCTTGATTCTGTGCCATCACAGTCGTAACTTCCACCCACACCAAGGGTAAAATTCTTATCTATAAATCTAAAAATTAACGCATTATAATATCGCATTTTGACATAATATAGGGGAGAGAAAACGATGTTATCGTAAGCTATCGTTTGCGATAAAGCCTTCATTTTTAAAAGTTCAGTTTTAATTGCGCTAGGTACTTCATCTAAGATTTCATCGATTTGTGCCAAAGTTTGTAAACACGCAAGTTTTGTCAACCAAGGAATATCGAGTGCAAAAAGCTTTTGTAGCTCGCCTTTTTCAAAAACTTTAAGGTCTACATGTAAGAGCTCTGAGAGCATCTTTGGGATATTAATATTGCTTACATGTAAGAGTGGTTTGAGCTTGAATTTTTCAAATATATCCACGCTCATCGCGATACTCAAAGAGAGATTATCTTCGCCTATGAGTTCAGCACCTATTTGATTGACCTCGTGACTTGGGTATTTAAAAACAGGTTGAATGTAAAACCATTTGCTATGGCTCGTGCTTCTTCCCACTCTTTTTGTAATGAGGCGCACAGCGTCCATAGTACTATCAGCGCGAAGAGAAACAATATGATTTTGCTCATCTGAAAAGCGTAATAGCTCTTTTTCGTCAATGCTTTGATGCTGATGATACGAGAAAAATGGTGTAACAATCTCTTCAAATGCTGCATTGTAAAAAAATTCACTGGCAACGCGTTCGATCTCTCGCTTCAGTTTGGCACTATTGCCAAAATAAAGCTTGCTTCCTGTGGGTATCTCGTGCTCATAAATCATATATTAACCTACTTGTAAAATGCTTGGATAGAAACAAGATTTTAGCAAAAGATTGCTTGTTGTTTCTTTAGCTATTTTTTACATGTAGTCATTTAGAGATAATCACCTTTTTATAGTTTCTTATCCACTTTTTATGCTAGACTTTTACAAATAACTTATTCTTAACAAAGGGACTATTCTATGTCTTTTAAAACAAAAATCACCTTAACCATTTGCGCTTTAATGTTTGCAAGTCTTAGTATTTTTGGTATTTTTAGCTATATCGATACGAAAAAAAATAGTGTTTTACAAACAGAATCAAGCTTACAAATGGCATCAAGGGCTCTTACAGACTACATTGATTTGTGGATTTCTACAAAAAAGAAGGGTGTTGAAAGCACGGCAAAATCACTCAAAGATATCGATGTTATGGCTATTAGCGATTTGATTGAAAGACTTCGTGATGTAAGCACCATGTTAGGTGCACTTGATTCTTATGTTGGTCTTGAAGATGGTAGTATGACATGGGGAAGCGGAAAGAAAAAACCTGCAGAATATGATCCACGAGCTCGTCCTTGGTACATCAAGGCTAAAGAGACTAAAAAACTGGGGATGACAGACGCATATTTAGGGGCAACAACACAAAAAATGATGGTGACTATCATGGCACCTGTTTTTAATGGAACAGATTTTCTAGGTGTTTTTGGAATTGATATAGCCTTAGATGACCTCGCAAAAGCTCTTGGTGATATTAATTTTAATGGTGGATACGGCACATTACAAGATACAAAAGGCGTGATTGTAGCTCATCCAAAAAAAGAATTTTTAGGTAAAGATTTAGCAGAAATAGCACCTGATTTGGCTAAACAATTAGGTAATAAAACTGAAGGGCTCATTGATTATACAATGAATGGTTCAGATAAAGTACTTGCTTTTAAAATCTCAACAGAGACGGGTTGGAGACCAAGTATTACTTTTGATAAATCAACAGCCTACGCCTTTTTAGACACGCAAGTAAAAAGCTTGTTCTTTATGGGAATTATGATGCTCATACTTTCCTTAGGAATTGTCATTTTTGTCATAAAAATGCTCTTAAAACCTCTCGATAGACTTAACTTTATCGTACAAGAACTCTCGAGTTCAGAGGGAGATTTAAGACAACGATTAGAAGCAAAAAGTCATGATGAATTTGGACAAGTTTCTCATAATATCAATAAATTCATTGAAAAACTGCATGATATTGTTAAAAACTCTAAAAGTATTAGTAGTGAAAATGCTTCTATCTCAGAAGAACTCTCTAGAACAGCCCAAGAAGTGGTACGCAATGCAGATGGGGAATCTAGAATAGTTTCCAATACCAAAGAAGAAGGCATTTCTCTTACTAAGTCTATTGAAGCATCCGTAGAAAAAGCAAAAGCATCTCAAGTTGTTTTAATACAAACACAAAAAGATATTGGTGCAGTTAAAAATAAAGTAGAACACCTTGAAAACACCATGCAAATTACGGCATCATAAGAGCAAAGTTTGGCTGAGCGACTTGACCATGTCAGTAAAAATGCTAATGAAGTTAAAGATGTTCTTAATATCATTAAAGATATCGCAGACCAAACCAACCTCTTAGCACTTAATGCCGCAATTGAAGCTGCGCGCGCTGGTGAGCATGGAAGAGGGTTTGCTGTTGTTGCAGATGAAGTGCGAAAATTAGCGGAGCGAACGCAAAAGAGTTTAGTAGAGATAGATGCGACTATCAATGTCGTCGTACAATCTATTATGGATGCCAATACCGATATTAGTCAAAATGCACAAGAGGTACATGCCCTAGCTTCTATTTCTATGGAACTTCAAGAGGGAATGAATAGTATTGATCAAACCATTGAAAGTACGATTGTAGATACCAATCATACCGTGGATAATTTTATTGATACTGCTTCAAAGATTAAACATATGGTAGATGAGATTGAAAAGATTAACGTCATTTCAAAAGAGAATGTTTTTAGTGTTGACAATGTTTCTAAAGCAAGTGAACACTTACACGCCATGACTGAAAATTTAAATAATGAATTGGGGAAATTTAAGTCGTAAAAAACCCACTAAGCGAGGAGTTTAATGACCTCGCTTGGGTCTTTGACAATATGCTTAGCACCATTGTCCAAAAGTTCTGCTTCGTCTCTAAATCCCCACAATGCTCCGATGGCTATCATTTTTGCACCATTAGCTGTCATCATATCGGTACTGGTGTCTCCAAGATAAAAGCATTCATCAGGCTTTACATGTAAGGATTCTGCGATGTCCAAAGCACCTTGCGGATGAGGCTTTTTTGGCACACCATCCCTTGCGCCATAAACGACTGCGAAGTTCCATTTTCGAAGATATTTGAAAACACACATCTTGGTGAAGCTATCAGGTTTATTAGACAAAATTGCCATCGTATAGCCTCGTTTTTGAAGGAAACTGAGCATTTTACTCACACCTTCATAAAGTTTGGTATTTTGGGAAAATTGTGTGGCGTAGTGTTCTTCAAAAAGATGCACCGCTTTGTGAATAGTTTCTTCATTTTGAGGGTTTGAAGCAAAGATGTTTTCAAATAATTTAAAAACACCCTCACCTACAAAATAGCGATATTTGAGGATGTCTTCTGCTTTAAAACCAAGTGTCACTAACGCAAAATTAGCACTTATAGCAATATCTTCAAGTGTATCAAGCAGTGTGCCATCCAAATCAAAGATAATCGTTTTAGCCATTTAGAGTTTACAATCCACTCCAGCATCACTGTACGCAACACCCATCATTGCACATGCTTTTTGCGTCACATGTGTAGCTGTAAAACCAAATTTTTCAAACAAAAGTTCAGCAGGAGCACTAGCGCCAAAACGGTTCATCCCAATGACTTCATCCGCAAATCGGTACCATTCAACACCGCTACTGGCTTCTACGGCTAAGACTTTAGTATTTTTATCGATAACTGTGTCGATATAGGCTCTATCTTGTTCTACAAAAAGGTCAAAACATGGAACACTGACGATATTGGCTTGAATACCAAGTTTTGCAAGAGAACATCCTGCTTGAAGGGCTGTAAAGACTTCACTACCACTTGCCATCAAAGTCAAAGTAGCATTCTCTCGTTTTGTTAAAAGATAACCACCATTTTCAACATCACCATAAGCTCTATCATCTTTTAAAACTTTGAGTTTTTGGCGAGAGAGTACAAATCCAGCGGGAGCTTGCATACTAAGCGCTTTTTGCCATGACTTAACATTTTCTACACCATCACACGGACGGTAGACATAAAAGTTTGGTAAGGCTCTAAATTGGCTCAGTTGTTCGATTGGTTGGTGCGTTGGTCCATCTTCACCTACACCGATACTATCGTGCGTCCAAATATAAAAATTTTGAAGTTTCATCAAAGCTGCCAGCCTAACAGAGGGCTTCATATAATCACTAAAGATAAAGAAAGTAGCACTAAAAGGAATAAATAGACCATACAATGCCAAGGCATTACTAATAGCGCCCATAGCATGTTCACGGATACCAAAGTGAATATTTCTACCCTCTGGGAAACAACCCATTTTGTCTAATTCACTTTTATTAGATGGTCCAAGATCCGCACTTCCACCTATAAAACTTGGGAGCGCCCCAGCGATGGCATTGAGTATCTTTCCATTACTATCTCTGGTAGCGACATCACTGCCTGCACTGTAAGTAGGCCATGCTATTTTTGAGAAATCTGGGTTCAAAAGATTGGTTAAAAGCACTTTTTGTTCATCA
The DNA here is from genome assembly GCA_028705785.1 of Sulfurospirillaceae bacterium. GTDB lineage: Bacteria > Campylobacterota > Campylobacteria > Campylobacterales > Sulfurospirillaceae > Sulfurospirillum. The sequence goes on from JAQWCT010000008.1 coordinate 18,365, forward strand.
TTTAAATCATTTTTGATTTTGGCATTCCATTTGGCTTCTGCTAAATCACCCTTTTCAAGTCCACAAGCAAATCGTGCTTTAACATCTTCATCTACGACAAATGACTTGTCAGGATCAAAACCCGCTTTGATCTTTGAATTTCGAATCTCGTCAGCGCCCAAAGGTGCACCATGTGCGTGGTGACTTCCCTCCATCTCACATGCACCTTTAGCAATCGTCGTATCGGCAATAATCAAATAAGGTTTTGTTTGCTCTTTTGCATAGGTCAAAACATCGTTAATTTCGTCATAGTCATGTCCGTCAATACGAGAAACTTCCCAACCTTGCGCCTCAAAACGAAGCTTTACATCTTCGCTCCACGCCAAAGAGGTATTTCCCTCAATCGTAATGGCATTAGAATCATAAATAACCACTAAATTATCAAGTCCTAAGTGACCTGCCAATGAACACGCTTCATAACTAATACCCTCTTGCAAATCGCCATCACCACACAAACAGTACACTTTGTGGTCAATCACGCAAACTTTCGGAGAATTAAGGATATTGCTTGCATATTTAGCAGCCATCGCAAAACCTACGGCATTGCTGATGCCCTGTCCCAATGGCCCAGTTGTGACTTCAACACCAGGAACATCACGATATTCTGGATGACCAGGTGTTTTACTGCCTAATTGTCTAAAGTTTTTTAAATCTTCCAAACTCAAATCATAACCGCTTAAATGCAAAAATGAATAAATAAGCGCGGAAGCGTGTCCACCACTGAAAACCAATCTGTCACGATTGAGCCATTTAGGATTTTTAGGATTATGAGAAAGATGACGCGTTAAAATCGTAACGATATCTGCAAGTCCCATAGGCGCACCTGGGTGTCCACTATTAGCGCGTTGTACCATATCGGCAGCAAGGAAGCGAATCGTATCGGCTTGTTTTTTTAACATTTTTTTATTTTCCATCATTTATCCCTTAAAATAGTTATTGATAATATCTCTAAGCGTCTGGCTCAAAGGCTCCTCTAACTTGGTAAGCTCAGATTTTAGTTCTTCTAGTAGTTTTTGTTTTTCTCTATTTGCGCCAGCTAAGCCCAAAAGATTGACAAAAGAGTTTTTATGCCCATCATTACCTGTAGGTTTTCCTGCTTCTTCTTTGGAAAGTGTCGCATCAATGATGTCATCTTGGACTTGAAAAAGAAGTCCTAATTTCAATCCAAATCCATAGAGTGTTTCTTGGTCGCCTTTTTTCATCTCACATATCACAGCACCCATAAGCAAAGAAGCTGCAATGAGTTTGGCAGTTTTGTGTACATGTAAGAAACTCAGTTCATCTATGTTTAATGGTTTATCCTCAAAAAAGCAATCAATCGCTTGTCCTAAAATCATGCCATAAAGACCTGCATCGCCTGATAAAATAGAGATGAGTTTGACTTTTATCTCAGCACTTAAAGGAGCATTAGCAAGAACATAAAAGGCATGAGTATTGAGTGCATCACCTATCAAAACAGCGGTTGTCTCATCATAGCTTACATGTAAAGTAGGATGACCTCGTCTAAGGTCTGCATTATCCATGCAAGGAAGGTCATCGTGAATGAGTGAATAAGTATGAATCATTTCAATAGCAAGCGCTACATGTAAAGCATTACTCACTAACAAAGGTTGCGTATTTTCTACAACACTAAGTAAAAGTAGAGGGCGAAATCGCTTTCCCCCCACATCGAGCATCTCACCAAAGGCATGGTCAAAATGGGGATGAAAACTCTTTGTAAGCGGCAAATTTACCTTTAAAAATTGCTCAAATGTAGCTAATAATTTTTGAGAACTCAAAATCCACCTTTATCTTATCGCTTAAGTGTCACAAAAAATTGGAAATCATTTCTATCAAAAAGAAGATTGATTTCTCGGTTTCTTGTTTTAGCCAAAAAGTTTTCAGCTTCAGATACTTTATCAATGCGGGTTTCATCAATTTGAATGAGTCTATCGCCCGCCTTTAAACCACTTTTCTCAGCAAAAGAGTGAGCAGGAACATCAAGTAGTTTCATATCATTATCAAACTTGAACCCTTTAGTTTCCAAGTAGCTCTCTTTTTTAACCACGGGAACAACTTTTTTAGGCACAGGCTTAGGTTTAATCGCCAAAATATTTTCTTCAATCCAAGCATTGTCCCTTTGTATCTGCGCGCTTAGTTTTGAAGAAGATTTTGAAGACATGAGAGCTTCGCTTACTTCTGCTAAATTTTTCACTTTTTTACCATTTAAAGCCACGATTTTATCGCCTGCTTTAAGCTTTGCTTCCTTATTGTTGGGGTCCACAAAATCTACGACAATCGTTTCATTATTTTCTTCCAATCTCGCACCTAATTCTGCATAAGCAGCACTTTTAAAATGGATGAATTTTTCAAGACCCTCAGATCCTATAAAGAATTTATCTCCGATACCAAGCCCTGACATCTCACAACACAATCCTCCAATGATGCTATTTTCATCACCTCTACCACTGTGTTCAAAAAAGTTATTGGCGCCACTTCCTATCTTTGAAATATTGACGACCACTAAAGAATTTTCACTCATGCTGGCAAACCATTCACCAGGTTTGAGCGTTTCTGTGGGTTTAAGTTTGATAGGGATTAAAGGTTTTGGAGACTCAAAGAGGTAAAGGTTGGACAAATAATCATGCTTGATAAAAGGTACTGTTGGTTTTTCTTTTGAGTATGCTACAGCTTTATTTTCGCCGATGGCAACGGCTCTGGTTTTCCCAAAATAGACGATAGATTGACGATTTTTTTCATAACATTGTGTAAAATCTGGATAAACAAATTCTGTTTTAACCGAAGTTGGTAATGGTGCGACTTCTGCATCTGCGGCAAAAGAAACATTGAAAATGAGAAAAAATGAGAAAAATAGTCGCATCTTTGGGTACTCCTTAGCTTTTTGCGCCAAATCCTCCAATGCTTGAGAGCATTTGGGTTGTCGCTAATTTTTTATTGTCTTCTACCATTTTGGTCACATCATTGATACAACTAATCAGCAATATCTGCAATGATTCTTTATCTTTTAGCAGTGAATCGTCAATAGAGACATCAACTACTTCACCGTTTCCATCCATACTCACACTCACAAGACCACCACCACTTTTAGCACTAAACTGTTTACTCGAGGCTTCTTCTTGCATCTTTTGAGATTGTCTTTGTGCCTCTTCAATCATGGCACCCATTTTAGAGAGGTCAAAATTCTCAAACATTAGATGTAATCTCTTATTTCAACAATGCCATTACACTCATCGACTAAAACAACTGCTGGCTTAAAGTTTTGTATCTCTTCTTCATTCATGTGCGCATACGCAATAATAATGATTTTATCGCCAACATGGGCTTTTCGTGCAGCCGCACCATTGAGACAAATATCTTTTTGTCCTGCTTTTCCCTCAATAACATAAGTGGTAAATCGTTCACCATTATTAATATTAACAATCTCAACTTTTTGTCCAATTCGAAGCTTAGAAGCAACAATCAGCTCTTTATCTATCGTGATTGAACCCACATAATTCAAATTTGCATCGGTAACTACAGCTCGATGAATTTTACTGTACAACATCTCAAGCGTCATCGCTTTTCACCCTCTTTGAAAAATTTCTGCATTTTACCCTAATTTTACTAAGAGTTCCCTAACCACGGAGCGATCATCAAAAGGATATTTATGCCCTTTTATCTCTTGCGTCGTTTCATCACCCTTGCCCAAAATCATAAGGACTTCATTTTCATGTTGCATCTTCAATGCTTTTTCAATTGCGAGGTAGCGATCTACTTCTACATGTAAAGATTCATTAATGCTCATCCCACTTAAAATCTCTTCTATAATAACCTCTGGATTTTCACTTCTTGGGTTATCGCTGGTGACGATGATTTTTTTAGAAAATCGCTGTGCCATCTGACCCATTTTGGGTCGTTTTGTTTTATCTCTATCTCCGCCAGCACCAAAAAGCGTGATGATGTCTTTATCTTTCATGCTCTCAAGCACTTTTTCCATGCCATCAGGCGTATGAGCAAAATCAACAATCACCAAAGGGTTAGTGCTTACTACTTCCATACGACCCTCAACACCTGCAAAGTTTTCAACTGCTTTACAAATCTCTTCCATTGGCGCCACTTGCAACATGTCCACTGCCCCAATGGCAGCCAAAAGATTGTAGAGGTTAAAAAAGCCGTGCATTGGGGACTCAAATTCATATACTTTTTCAATTTTAGCTACTGCTGCACTGATACCATCTTTGAGAGCATACGCCAAAATCTTATAAGTTGCAGGATTTTCGATGCCATAGGTCATCGCATTGGTGCGGTTAAAACGAATTTTTGACTCATCTTTGTTGATGAGTTTTGGGCTTTCATCATCGAAAAATCGACTTTTGACTTTGACATATTCATCTATCGTTTTATGAAAATCAAGATGGTCTTGCGTGATATTGGTCAGTATTTTAAGTGCAAAGCTAAGCCCATCAATACGGTTTTGAACTATTGCGTGAGAACTCACTTCCATAACAAAATATTCACAACCCTCTTCTACGGCAATTTTTAGATTATGGATTGTTTGAAGAATAGGAGGCGTGGTTAAACTCTTATCTTCTATTTTTCGCTCATTAATAAAACAACCTCTCGTGCCTTGAAGCCCTACTTTTTTACCCAAGTCAAGTAAAATGGAGTAGATAGCAGCAGCTGTGGTCGTTTTTCCATTGGTACCCGTGATACCAATGATTTTGATTTTATCTTTAATGCCTAAAAGCTCTAAACACTCTTTAGGTGAGATAATTTTTGAACAACTATTTTGTTGGGCTTTTTCGACATAAATCTTGTTTTGGTCGCTCACAACAAAGATGCTTTTCGCATCACACTCATTTGAATTATCGGTTACATGTAAGTGCGTTTGGCACTCTTTTAAATTTATTTTCAAAGGAACTCTTATTGTTGTACTTTTTTGATGAGGCTTAGGAGCTGCTCATCGTTGGGGAAAAGGGTAACGGCATTTTCGAGATAATTTAAAGAAATTTCGACAAAACCATTTTCAATTAATTTAGCCAAGAAATCAACAAAATCTTCTTTTTTAGAGATAATGACTTTCGTGGAAAACATAATATCTTCAAATGCTTCTTTAAAACTTCCGCGAGATTGTATAAGGCGCATAAAATCTTCATATTTGATACCATTTTCAGCATTGATGCGTGCTTCAAATTCACTTTCATTAAAAAGATGACCTAGTTTTCCCATGTTATTGTCAACTGAATGAATGATTTCTTCTATAATTTCTTCACAATCTTCCGCACCATTGGCTTTAGTCAGTAAATAATATTCAAACAATGCCATCGCTTGTTCTTCGTTTTCAACTGCCATATCACATAAAATAGCGCCTATTCGAGATTGCTTTGAGCTAGGATCAAGACTTAAGGCAAGAGAAAAATTGAGCATTGCTTCTGTAAAGTTCTTCGCATAAAATTTGTCAATGCCTTTTTTGATATAGTTGTTCATTAATGTACAAAACTTTCTATCTCATCTTCCATTCCTGGAATGATATTGATGACTTCTATCTCTGGGTGGATATCGATTCTAAGTTGTCGCTCAATGCCATATTTGAGTGTCTGACCACTAGATGCACATCCTTGGCAAGCGCCTTGGAGCTGAACAAAAACGCGTCCATCTTTGATGCGTAAAAGTGTTAATCCACCACCATCAAGTGCCAGCATAGGCTTTATTTTTTCGAGTGATTTTTCAACAACAGGGAGCAATTCTTCATCGGTAAAAGGTATCATTTATTCTCCTATAGCAAAGTGTCTAATTTAACAATAGTTTGCGTTAAAAATGACTTAATCTGAAGTGGTAAGTGAAGAGATAAGGAGGAAAAAGAAGTTTGGGAGAAAAGTTCTCCCAAACATAAAGGCAAGATTATACTAACTCTAAAAATGCCATTTCAGCAGCATCGCCTTTTCTGATACGCGTTCTAGTAATACGAGTGTATCCACCATTGCGTTCTACATACTTAGGAGCGATTTCATTGACTAATTTTTTAGTACATTCTTTATCTTGAAGTGCTGCAAAAATAGTCTTATGTGCATGGTCTCCACCAACGCCCGCTTTAGTGATTAACTTTTCAACAAATCCTCTAAGCTCTTTTGCTTTAGGAACTGTTGTCTCAATTTTTTCATATTTAATGATTGCTATAGCCATATTTTTCAACAAAGCACCTCTGTGCGATGAAGTACGACCAAGCTTTCTATATCCGTGCTTATGTCTCATTTATTAACCCTCATTGACTTCAGATTTTAAATCTTCAATTTTCTTCTTCAACAAGCTTGCAGTCTCAGTAGAGAAGTTAAATCCAACAGGATAACCGCTCTCTTCCATCACTTGTCTAATCTCTTCTAAAGATTTTTTGCCTAGATTTTTAAGGTTTTTAAGCTCTAACTCACTCATAAGGGCGAGTTCAGCGATATATTTTACCTCTGCTCTATCTAAACAGTTGAAGCTACGAGCACTTAGATTTAACTCTTCAATGCTAAGTAGCAATTTACCAAGCTCAACACTCTCACTTGAACTTTCATTTTTAGGTGCAACTGCAATATCTAAAATACCATTAAAAACAGACATTTGGCTATACATAGCTTCAAGTGCATTTTTAAAAGCTTCGATTGGAGAAACTAAACCATCTGTTTCAATTGTAAAAACAATCTTTTCATAATTTGGATTATCTTCAACCAATACATTTTCGATATCGTATACTGCTTTTTTTACAGGTGTAAAGAAAGCATCGAGTGCAATATAATCATCACCCACTAGCCCTCGGATATTTTCGCTAGGAACATAACCGATTCCTTTTTCAATAATCAAAGAAAAATTAAATTCTGCATCTTCATTAATGGTTGCTAAGTAACCCTCAGGCGTTACAATTTCAACCAAAGCATTAGAAAGATCACTTCCTTTAATCTCTTTTGGTCCAGTGAATGAGTAGTTAACCTCTACGCGCTTCTCATCACCTTTGATTTTGAAACGAATATTTTTGAGATTAATAATGAAAAGGGCAACATCTTCGAGCATACCGCGCATGCTATCAAATTCGTGAGTGACCCCTTCAATTTTTACAGCCGTTGGCGCAGACCCTACTGTAGTACTAAAAAGCAATCTACGAAGAGGATGTGCCAAAGTTACCGCAAAACCTGATTCAAATGGATATGCGCAAATTTGAACTTTATTTGCTGCAATGTTTTCTACTTCAATCTCAGTTGGCATGTAAGCTGATGTATTGATTTTTTTCATATGCTACCTACTTCATTATTTAGAGTATAGCTCAACGATTAATCTTTCTTCAACCGGAATCACTACTTCTTCTCTTTCTGGAATGCGTGTGAAAACACCCATCGCTTTATCTCTCTCAACATCTACCCATGGTGCGATACCTGTTTGAGCTGTTAGTTCAAGTGCTCTTTTGATTTGTGGGTTGTTTTTCGCTTTCTCACAAACTTCGATTTTTTCACCTGGACGCACTACATACGAAGGAATGTCAACTCTTTTGCCATTAACCAAAATATGTCCGTGTGTTACTAATTGACGAGCAAATCTTCTTGTTGTTGCAAAACCCATACGGTAAACAACATTATCAAGTCTTCTTTCGATTAATAGTACTAAGTTAATACCTGTATTACCATCTCTTCTTGCTGCTTCATCAAATATTCGTCTGAATTGTTTTTCAGAAACTCCATACATAAATTTAGCTTTTTGCTTCTCTCTTAATTGGAGTCCATATTCGCTAATTTTTGTTCTTCTTTGACCATGCTGTCCTGGTGCATATGGACGCTAGTCTAACGCACTTTT